>CAZBTE010000074.1:0-9112 GCA_964494665.1 uncultured Limnobacter sp. | reverse complement strand
TCTCGCTGCCGATGCGCGCCATCAGGTCGCCGGTGCGCTTGCCGCCGAAGTACTCGAGCGAGAGCTTGAGCAGGTGCTCGTAGGTCGCCGTGCGCAGGTCGGCGCCCAGGCGTTCGCTCACCAGCGCCAGGATGTAGGTGCGCGCCCAGCCCAGCACCCAGGCAAACAAGGCCGCGGCGAGCAGCCCGCCCAGGTAGGTGGCGACCAGCGTGCGGTCGATCGGCTGCCCGTTCTGGTACGGGATCAGGATGTCGTCCATCAGCGGCATCGTCATGTACGGCGGCACCAGCGTGGCCGCCGTCGATGCCAGCGTCAGCAGGAAGCCCGCCAGCAGCTGGCGCCGGTACGGCCGGGCGAAACGCCACAAGCGCAGCAGCGTCCAGGTCGACGGAGGCGTTTCGGGCTCGTCGGTGGCGGCAGCATCGGCGCTGTCCGCCCCGGCCACCCACGCATCGATACCCGGGCCTCGGTCGGCAGCCGCGCCGGGCGCGCCGCGACGCTCGCCCAGTTGCGCGAAGCGGTCGGCCAGCCGCTGCGCGGCGCCGTACTGCCCCAGCGTGAACCGCCATTGCGCGATGCAGCGCCCGTCGGCGTCGAGCAGCTTCAGCGTGCCCACGCCGGCGTGATCGGAGAGCTCGAGCGCGTGCACCGGCCCGATCGGCCACTCGTGACGGGAGATGCCATCGCTACCGCCCGAAACCAGGCGGCGCTCGGTCAGCGCCAGCAGTCCGGGCGCGTAGCGCATGCCTTGGTCGAGGTCGGTCTCGAGCCAGGCGAGCACCTGCTCGCCCGGCGCGAGACGAGACGCGAGCTCGCCTTCCCTTTCGGGAGGAAGCGATGCATCGGCGATTCGTGTCGACTGGGCGGCGTGGGTCATCGAGGCCTTGCCGCAGCGCGTCGGCGTCCTGCCGATCGGCATCGACCGGAAATAACGCGTGCTCCGCGCACGGCCGGGCTATGCTGCGCGTGACGAGCGCGGCGGGAAAGCTTACCGCATCCGTGCAACCAACCTCCGGGACGGCGATCGCGGCACCTGCCGCTGCAGGGGCCGGCCAGCCCGCTGCGCCGGTCAACCGAACCGTGAATCCGGCGTTGAAATCCGAAACCACTTCCGGATCGCCCATGGCCGCTACCGGCACCCAGGACACCCCTCCCGTCGCCCGCAAGGACATCGATATCCTCGAGGTACGGTTCATCCGCGGACCCGGCCGCTGGACATACCGGCCGGTGCTCGAGGCGGTGGTCGACATCGGCGCGCTGGAAGACTTCCCGTCCAACCTGATTCCCGGATTTCCCGAACGGCTGGCCAACTGGCTGCCGACGCTGCGAACGCATCACTGCAGCTACGGCGAGCCGGGCGGATTCCTGCGCCGGCTGCACGAAGGTACCTGGCCGGCGCACATCCTGGAGCATGTTGCACTCGAGTTGCAGGGACTGGCCGGCATGCCCGGGGGCTTCGGTCGCGCACGCGAGACGTCGCGCCGCGGCGTGTACCGGGTGGTGATCCGCGCATTCCAGGAAGAAGTCGCGCTGGCCGCGCTGCACGCCGCACGCGACCTGGTCATGGCGGCGATCGAAGACCGTCCCTACGACGTCGCCACCACGGTGGAGCAGTTGCACGCGCTGGCCGACGAGCACTATCTCGGTCCGAGCACCGCGTCGATCGTCGATGCCGCAGACGAGCGCTCGATTCCCGCGATCCGCCTGAACGACGGCAACCTGGTGCAGTTGGGCTACGGCGCGCGACAGCGTCGCATCTGGACCGCCGAGACCGACCGCACCAGCGCGATCGCCGAAGGCATCTCGCGTGACAAGGACCTCACCAAGCAGCTGCTGCTCGCCTGTGGCGTGCCGATCCCCGAAGGCCGGCTGGTGAAGGATCCCGAAGACGCGTGGGAAGCCGCGTGCGACATCGGCGTGCCGGTCGTCGTGAAGCCGAGCGACGGCAATCACGGCCGGGGCGTGTTCACCAACGTGATGACGCGCGAGGAGGTCGAGTCGGCCTGGCGCGTGGCGATCGAGGAAGGCAGCGGCGTCATCGTCGAGCGCTTCGTGCGGGGCCAGGAACATCGCCTGCTGGTGGTGGGCGGGCGCCTGGTTGCTGCCGCGCGCGGCGAGCCGGCGATGGTGACCGGAAACGGTCGCTCCACCGTCACCGAGCTGATCGACCTGCAGCTGAACAGCGACCCGCGTCGTGGCACCACCGAGGACCGGCCGCTGAACTTCGTACGCATCGATTCGTCGGCGCGCATGGAGCTCGCGCGCCAGGGCTTCGATGCCGATTCGGTGCCGCCGGCGGGCGCGCACCTGCTGATCCAGCGCAACGGCAACGTCTCGATCGACGTCACCGACCAGGTTCATCCGAGCGTGGCGCGTGCCGCGCAGACCGCTGCCGACGTCGTGGGCCTCGACATCGCCGGCATCGACATGGTGATCGAAGACATCTCCAAACCGCTGGCCGAACAGCGCGGGGCCGTCGTCGAGGTCAACGCCGGGCCGGGCCTGCTGATGCACCTGAAGCCGTCGGCAGGCACGCCACAGCCGGTCGGTGCCGCAATCGTCGACCACCTCTTTCCCGACGGTGACTCGGGGCGCATCCCGGTCGTCGGCATCGCCGGCACGCGCAGCGGCAGCGCCATCGCGCAGCTCGTCGCGGGATTGCTCCGGCTGGCCGGCAGGCGCACCGGGCTGGCCTGCAGCGACGGACTGTACGTCGATGCGCGCCGGATCGCGGCGGACAACTGCGCGAATCGTGAATCGGCCCAGCGCCTGCTGATGAACCGCCGGGTCGATGCCGCAGTGATCGAGAACGGCGGCGAGACCATCGTCTCCGAAGGCCTGGCCTACGACCGCTGCCAGGTCGGCGTGGTCACCGGCATCGACGCGCAGGCCGGCATCCCCGAATTCGACATCGTCACGCCCGAGCAGATGTACACGGTGCTGCGTTCGCAGGTCGACGTGGTGCTGCCCGACGGTGCGGCGGTGCTGTACGCCGGCGATCCGCTGGTTGCGAAAATGGCGACGCTGTGTGATGGCGACGTCGTGTTCTACGACACCGGCGACGGCGAGTCCGTGATCGACCCGCACCTGGCAGCCGGACGCCGCGCCGTGGTGGTGCGCGCCGGGCGGATCGTGCTGGCCAGCGGCGAGCGCGCCCTGCCGCTGGCAGAGATGTCGCGCTTCGACTTCGACCACACCGGCGAGGCGCACGGCCTGCGTCTCGATGACCTGCTGGCCGCCGTCGCATGCGCATGGGCCCTGGGCATCGCACCCGACCTGATCGGCGCCGGCATCGAACGGCTGTGCGCGACGCAGGGTGCGAGCGCCGCTGCCACCGCCCTCGTCTGAACCGCGCTGTCAACCTCCCGCCCATCATGAAGATCTCCCGCATCCGCGCACTGCGTGGTCCGAACCTGTGGAGCCGGCGCACCGCGATCGAGGCGATCGTGACCTGCGATCAGGCCGAGCGCTGCATCGACGACCTGCCCGGTTTCGAGACGCGCCTGCGCGCGCGCTTTCCCGAAATCGGCCCCTTGCATCCACTCGGTCACCGCGAAGCCGATTCGCTGGCGCACGTACTCGCCACCGCGGCGCTCGCACTGCAGACGCAGGCCGGCTGCCCGGTCAGCTTCGCGACGACCACGCCGACCACCGACGCCGGCGTCTACCAGGTGGTGGTCGAGTTCACCGAGGAGGCGGTCGGCCGCCTCGCGCTCGAACTGGCCGAGTCGCTGTGCCAGGCATCGCTCGAGGACAGCGGTTTCGACCTGGCGGATGCGCTCGCGCGGCTGCGCGAGCTGGACGAGGACATCCGCATGGGGCCGAGCACGAACTCGATCGTGCAGGCGGCGGTCGCGCGCGGCATTCCCTATCGCCGCCTGACCCAGGGCAGCCTGGTGCAACTCGGCTGGGGCAGCCGGCAGCGCCGCATCCAGGCGGCCGAGATCGACGCGACCAGCGCCATCGCGGAAGAGATCGCCCAGGACAAGGAGCTCAGCAAGCAACTGCTGCGCGCAGCGGGCGTGCCGGTACCCATTGGTCGTGCGGTGAACGACCTCGACGAGGCGATCGCGGCATTCGAGGCGCTCGGCGGCGCGGTGGTCGTCAAGCCGCGCGACGGCAACCAGGGCAAGGGCGTGTCGGTCAACGTCGAGACGCGCGAGCACCTGCAGGCGGCGTGGGCTGCCGCCGACGAGGTCAGCTCCGACATCCTGATCGAGCGCTTCATTCCGGGGCACGACTTTCGCGCGCTGGTCGTCGGTGGCCGGCTGGTCGCAGCCGCACGCCGCGACCCGGCGCACGTGATCGGCGACGGCATCCACACGGTGCGTGAACTGGTCGACGAGGTGAACCTGGATCCGCGTCGCGGCGAGGGCCACGCCACGCCGCTCACGCGCATCCGGCTCGACGAGCTCGCAATCAACCAGCTCGCCAAACAGGGCTACACGTTCGAGTCGGTGCCGCCGCGAGGGGCACGCGTGCTGCTGCGCCACAACGCCAACCTGAGCACCGGCGGCACCGCCACCGACGTGACCGACGACGTGCATCCGGAGATCGCCGCGCGCGCGATCGACGCGGCGCAGACGATCGGGCTCGACATCTGCGGCGTCGATATCGTCTGCGAGAACATCGGCCGCCCGCTCGAGGAACAGGGCGGCGGCATCGTCGAGGTCAACGCCGCGCCCGGCCTGCGCATGCATCTGGTGCCCTCCTACGGCAAGGGCAGGCCGGTGGGCGAAGCGATCATCGAGACACTGTTCGCCGACGGCAACGACGGCCGCATCCCCGTGGTCGCGGTCACCGGCACCAACGGCAAGACCACCACCGTGCGGCTGATCTCGCACCTGATCGCCGGAACCGGCCTGCGCGTCGGAATGACCAACACCGACGGCGTGTTCGTGAACGGCGATTGCATCGACACCGGCGACTGCAGCGGACCGCGCAGCGCACGCAACGTGCTCATGCATCCGCACGTCGATGCCGCGGTATTCGAGACCGCGCGCGGCGGGCTGCTGCGCGAGGGGCTCGGCTTCGATCGCTGCAAGGTCGCGGTGGTGACCAACATCGGCGTTGGCGACCACCTCGGACTGAACTTCATCACCAGCGTCGAAGACCTGGCGGTGCTCAAGCGCGTGGTCGTGCAGAACGTCGCGCCGGACGGCATGGCGGTCCTCAACGCGGCCGACCCGATCGTAGCCGCGATGGCGGCCTGCTGCCCGGGGTCGGTCACCTACTTCGCCGCCGACGCGACGCTGCCGTTGATGGCCACCCATCGTGCGCAGGGCCACCGCGTGGTCTACGTCGACCGCGACGCGATCGTCGCCGCGCAGGGCGATTCCGAGCGGCGCATCACCTTCGACGACATCGCGATCAGTCGCGGCGGCACGATCGCCTTCCAGGTCGAGAACGCGATGGCCGCGATCGGTGCGGCATGGGCGCTCGGCCTGGACTGGCACACGATACGCGCCGGCATGCGCAGCTTCGTCAGCGACGCGAAGACGGTGCCGGGTCGCTTCAACGTCTTCGATCATCGCGGCGCGACCGTGATCGCCGACTACGGGCACAACCCCGACGCGATCGCCGCGCTCACGCGGGCGATCGAGGCGATGCCGGCCAGGCGGCGAAGCGTGGTGATCAGCGGCGCCGGCGACCGGCGCGACGACGACATCCGGCGCCAGACCGAGATCCTCGGCCACGCCTTCGACGAGGTGATTCTCTACGAGGACCAGTGCCAGCGCGGCCGCACCGACGGCGAAGTGCTGGCACTGCTGCGCCAGGGGCTGCAGGGCTCGCAACGCGCGCGCACCGTGCACGAGATCCGCGGCGAATTCCTGGCGATCGACACCGCGCTCGACCGGCTGCAACCGGGCGATCTGTGCCTGATCCTGATCGACCAGGTCGACGAGGCGCTCGCGCACATTGCCAGCCGCGTCGCGCTGGCGCGCGCTGCGGCGGTGCCGGTGGCGGCCTGAGGCGGCTGCGGCCGCGGGCGCGCTACGCCTTCGGCGTGGCGCGCGCGATGATGGCCGCGCAGTCGACGCCGCGCGGCAGCGCCCCGTAGTTGTGATGGCCGCTGGCTGCCAGGCGCGATGCGCAGAACGCGTCGGCAACCGCCGCCGGCGCGTGCTGTACCAGCAACGCGGCCTGCAGCGCCAGCGCCATCCGGTCGACGACGTCGCGCGCGCGGTACTCCATGTCGTGCAGGTCGCCGAACTCCTTGCGCAGCGCATCGACGTAGCGATCCAGCGTCGCATTGCCGCCGCGCGCCCTCGCCACCTCGTCGAAGTACGCACCGACCACCGCCGGCGTCTTGTGCATCGCGCGCAGCACGTCGAGGCACTGCACGTTGCCGCTGCCTTCCCAGATCGCGTTGACCGGCGACTCGCGGAACAGCCGCGGGAACGGGCTGTCCTCCATCACGCCGCTGCCGCCGATGCATTCCATCGACTCGTAGGCGTGGCCAGGTGTGCGCTTGCAGATCCAGTACTTGCCCACCGCGGTGCATAGGCGCACCAGCAGGTCCTCGTGCTCGACGTCGCGGTGATCCATCGCGCGCGCAATGCGCATCGTGAGCGCGACCGACCCTTCGCTCTCGAGCACCAGGTCGGCCAGCACGTTGCGCATCAGCGGTTGCTCGTTCAGCACCTTGCCGAAGGCCGCGCGCATCGAGCAGTGGTGCAGCGCCTGCGACACCGCGGCCCGCTGCCCCGACGACGACCCCACCATGCAGTCGAAACGCGTCATCGCCACCATCTCGATGATGGTGCGCACGCCGCGCCCCTCCTCGCCGACCATCCATGCGAGCGCGCCGCGCAACTCGGTCTCGCTGGAGGCGTTCGAGACATTGCCCATCTTGCGCTTCAGGCGCAGCACCTGCATCGGGTTCCTCGTGCCGTCGGGCCGCCAGCGCGGCATCAGGAAGCACGACAGCCCGCCCGGCGCCTGCGCCAGCACCAGGAACGCGTCGCACATCGGCGCCGACACGAAGTACTTGTGGCCGACGAGCTCGTAGGGTTGGCCCGGTCCGCCCGTGCCGATGGGCCAGGCACGCGTGGTGTTGGCGCGCACGTCGGAGCCGCCCTGCTTCTCCGTCATCGCCATGCCGATCGTCAGGCCGCGCTTGTGCGCATCGGGCACGTTGCGCGGATCGTAGACGCGCGCAGTGATCTTCGGCTCCCAGAGTTGCGCGAGCTGCGGCGTGGTGCGCAGCGACGGCACCGCGGCGAAGGTCATCGTGACCGGGCACTGGTGCCCGGCCTCGACCTGCGAGTGCATGTACACGCGCGCTGCGCGCGCCACGTGCGCCCCCGGCCGCGGGTCCGACCATGGCGACGCATGCAGCCCGTGCTCGATCGATGTCGCCATCAGCGTGTGGTACGCGGGGTGAAAGCGCACCAGGTCGATGCGGTTGCCGAAGCGGTCGTGCGTGTCGAGCTCGGGCGGGACGCGGTTGGCCAGCACGCCGAGCTCGATGTATTCGGCGGTCCCGAGACGTGCACCGAATGCGGCGAGGTCCTCGTGCGCCCACTCGGCACCTTCGCGCCGCACCGCCTCCTGCAACGCGGCGTCCTGCAGGTACAGGTTGTAGTCGACCAGGTCGCGCGCGACGTTGATGACCTCGTGGGTCTCGGCCAGGTACACGGAATCCTTGCGCAGCTGCTCGGGTGCGTTCATGAGGACGTTTCCAGGGTCGGGAGGTGCGCCGGCGGTGTCCCGGGCGCCGGAGGCGTGCGGCCGGAAGCCGGGCCGGAGCGTGCACCGGCGCGTCGCGCAACGCCGTCGCGCAGGAACCGGCTCCAGATTTCGTGCCCGGCAACGTCGAAGCGCACCACCGCTGCCACGAAGGTACGGCGCGCCTCGACGTCGACCAGCGGCGCGGGCAACAGGGGATCGAACACCAGTTGCCGGATCGCATCATTGCCAAGCAGGAACGACTCGCGTGCGGCAACGTCCAGGCCGAGCGTGTCGGCGCTGGCGAGCCACGCATCGAGCCGCGCCTGCGTGTCGCGGTAGCCGCGCGTGAGGGCGGCGCCATCCCACAGCGCCGCGGCACGCCGCTCGCGCCCGTCGTCGAAACCGCGAGCGACGAATACGGCGGCCTGGGGCTCGAGGCCGAGCGCCTGGAGTCGCGCACGCGCCACCGCCACTCCGCCGGCCAGGTTGTCCGGGCGCACGAACAGTCCGCGATCCAGCTCGCGCAGGCCGAGCAGATCCAGCGCGCGGGCGCGCGCACGCAACGCGGTGCGATCGCTGCGGCCGAGATCGCCCACGTGCACCGCGATCCAGTCGCCGCTCCAGTCGTGCACGCGGTGCTCGGCATCACGCCAGGTGGCAAGGTCGGCGGCGAGCGGCACCGCATTCGGCCCGAGCCGGTATTCGCCGCGACCCACCGCCTCGACCAGTCCGGCCGCCGACAGGCGGACCAGCGAGACGCGCACGCTGTTCTCGCGGATGCCGAACAGCGCACACGCCGCGACCGCCTCGCGCGCCTTCAGATGGCGATCTGCGGCGCCGAGAAGAATGTTCAGGATCAGTCTGCGGGGGTCTACTTTCATCGGGAAGAGCGGTGAAGCGGTGTACGACATTACGGTTACGGGCATTATGCACCAATCACCGTAACCAAATGGGCTTCGATCGCGGCCCGGAGATGCGTGCAAGCTTCGGCATGCTCGTTCAAGACGGGACCGGTCTTGAAACCGGCGAAAAGACCTATACTTCAGTCCTGCGCGAGTCGTCGCGCGTGTTGCACGATACCGAATTTCGGGGCCGACTTGGTTTCGACGTGGGTAGCGAAGCGGCACAGGGCATGCCGAGGCGCCTTTTCCTCGTAAATCCATTGGCAAAACCACAAACGCCAACGACGAGCGTTTCGCACTGGCCGCTTAAGGCCTGAGCCGCTGCACCGGGTCGCCGACAGCCCGGGTTCCGCAAGGAACTGCAGTGTCATTCATGTCGGCTCGTGCCGCATCGGGCTACTTGATGCGGAGCTAAAACCAAGGTGGCTGGATTCAGGTCGGCCTGTCGATCGGCTAAGCCTGCGTCGAGATCCAAATTGATCGACTAAGCATGTAGAACTGGTCGTAGAGGACTTGCGGACGCGGGTTCGATTCCC
>CAZBTE010000073.1:0-9243 GCA_964494665.1 uncultured Limnobacter sp. | reverse complement strand
GCACCAGGTTCTCGACCGTGTGCTCCTGGAACTGCGTGATGCGCACGTAGCCGATGCCCGGCTCGAGCACCTTCGACTTGACCGACTGCACGCGGATCACGTCGCGCACGATGCGCAGCACGATCGGTTGCGCCTCGCCCTTGCGCGAGAGCGTCAGCGTGATCGGCGTCTTGGGCTTGCCACGCATGAGCTTGACCGCGTCGTTCAGCGCCATGCCCTTGGTGGGCTTGTCGTCGATGCGCACGATCAGGTCGCCGGCCTTGACGCCGGCGCGGGCAGCCGGCGTGTCCTCGATCGGCGCGACCACCTTCACGAAGCCGTCTTCGGTGCCGACCTCGATGCCCAGGCCGCCGAATTCGCCCTGGGTGCCGACCTGCAGCTCGCGGAACGCGTCGGCATCGAGGTATGCCGAGTGCGGGTCCAGCCCCGACAGCATGCCGGTGATGGCTTCGGTGATCAGCTTGCGGTCTTCGACCGGCTCGACGTAGTTGGCCTTGATGGCGCCGAACACGTCGGTGAACTGTCTCAACTCGTCCAGCGGCAGCGTGGCGCGCGGCTCGCGCTGGGCGACCGCGCTCAGCCCGATGCTGACGAGGACGCC
Organism: uncultured Limnobacter sp.; assembly: GCA_964494665.1. Lineage (GTDB taxonomy): Bacteria > Pseudomonadota > Gammaproteobacteria > Burkholderiales > Burkholderiaceae_E > Zeimonas. Next base: position 8,642 of record CAZBTE010000073.1, on the reverse strand, counting down.
GGCGATGGCGCCGGCCGACAACAGACCCAGGGGTTTGAGCTTTCCCTTCATCGATGATCCTGCGGGCAGAGCGGTCGGCGAATCAGGCACGCCAGGCTCCGTCCACCCTTCCGGGGCAGTATAAACCGCGCCTCATGCCACCGTCGGAGTCGCCCGTGCCGATTGACGGGAATCGACGACCGGCGGGCCGCCGAGCGGGTTCCCGCCGCGGCCCCGGTGCCAGAGCCTCAGCCGGCCGGGCGCGCCTTGCCCTGCGCCGCGACCGCGGCCATCGCCGCCTCGATCTCGGCCTGGTCGCCGAGATAGTAGTGGCGCTGCGGCCGCAGCGCGTCGTCGAGCTCGTACACCAGCGGCCGGCCGGTGGGGATGTTCAGGTGGACGATCTCGTCGTCGCCGATGCCGTCGAGATGCTTGATCAGCGCGCGCAGCGAGTTGCCGTGCGCGACGACGATGATGCGCTTGCCCAACCGGATCGCCGGGGCGATCGCCTCGTTCCAGTACGGCACCACGCGCGCCACCGTGTCCTTCAGGCACTCCGTTCGCGGGATCTCGCTCGCGCGCAGCCCGGCATAGCGCGGGTCGTTCTCGGCGCCGCGCGGATCGCCCGCGGGCAGCGGGTCGGGAGCGGTCGCATAGGCGCGCCGCCAGACCATCACCTGCTCCTCGCCGAAGCGGGCCGCCGTCTCGGCCTTGTTCAGCCCCTGCAGCGCACCATAGTGCCGCTCGTTGAGCCGCCAGTCGTGCACGATGGGCAGCCACATGCGGTCCATCTCGTCGAGGACCGACCACAGCGTGCGGATCGCGCGCTTGAGCACCGACGTGAAGGCGACGTCGAAATCGTAGCCTTCGGCCTTCAGCAGCTGGCCTGCGCGGCGTGCCTCGGCCAGCCCGGTTTCGGTGAGGTCGACGTCGGTCCAGCCCGTGAAGCGGTTTTCGAGGTTCCACTGGCTCTCGCCGTGGCGAAGCAATACGAGCTTGAAGGTCATGGCGATGCAGCGCAGGGAAGACGGGGAACCACTATTCTATAATCGGCGGTTTCCGCAACGAACCGGCTCGCCCTCGACTCCCCGTGGACTTCTTCACCGAAAACATCGTCCTGATCGCGGTGGCCTTCGTTTCCGGAGCGATGCTGCTCTGGCCGCTGGTGATGCGCCGCACCGCCGGCCCCACGCTGGACACGCTGGGCGCCACGCGCCTGATCAACGACACCGGCGCCGTCGTGCTCGACGTGCGAGCGCCAGCCGACTATTCCGGCGGGCACCTGCCGAACGCGCGCAACATCCCGCTGGGCGAACTGGAGAAGCGCGTCGCCGAGATACCGGCCGACAAGCCGGTGCTGGTGTGCTGCGCGAGCGGCATGAGCTCGTCGCGCGCCGCGGGCATCCTGCGCAAGGCCGGACGCAAGGACGTATTCAACCTGGGCGGCGGCCTTCAGTCGTGGCGACAGGCCGGGCTGCCGGTCGTGAAGTGAAACACGAGGAGAATTGCGCATGGCTGTGCCGGTCGTGATGTACACCACCGCGGTATGCCCGTACTGCATCCGCGCCGAGCAGCTGCTCAAGGCGCGCGGCGTGCAGGACATCGAGAAGATCCGCGTCGACCTCGACCCGGCGCAGCGCGAGGCGATGATGGCGCGCACCGGCCGGCGCACGGTGCCGCAGATCTACATCGGCGAGCGGCACGTGGGCGGCTACGACGACCTGGCCGAGCTCGACCACGACGGCGAGCTGATCCCGCTGCTGCAGGGCTGAACAAGGAAACCCCATGACCGAACAGGCGCAAGCCCCCGTCTTCGCCATCCAGCGCGTCTACCTGAAGGATCTCTCGCTCGAGATTCCCAATGCGCCGCGCATCTTCCTCGAGACCCAGCAGCCGTCGGTCGAGATCCAGATGGATGTCGGCAGCGAGCAGCTGGTCGACGGCGTCTACGAGTCCACCGTCACCGTGACGATTACCACCAAGGTCGGCGACAAGGCCGCGTTCCTCATCGAGGCGAAGCAAGGCGGCATCTTCGAGATCCGCAACGTGCCGGCCGACCAGATGGAACTGCTGCTCAACGTCATCTGCCCGAACATCGTCTACCCGTACCTGCGCTCGAACGTCGCCGACACCGTGCAGCGCAGCGGTTTTCCGCCGATCCACCTGGCCGAGATCAACTTCGAGGCGCTCTACCAGCAGCGGCTCGCACAGCGCCAGGCCGAGGAGGAGAAGAAGGGCCCGGGCATCATCCTTCCTCCCGGGGCGCATTGAGGCGGCGCGGCACGCATGCGGCACGACGGCCTGCCCTGCGAACACCGGAGTCCGGCGTGAACGGACCAGTCACCGCCGTCTGCGTACTGGTGGCGCTGGCGGCGTGGGTGCCGGTACCGGGCCGCGCGCAGGCGCCTGCGCCGGCAACCGTCCAGGCGCCGGGACCATCGCAGCAGTTTCGCGAGGTGACCAGCGCCGCCGCCGTGCTCTACGACGGTCCGTCCGAGCGCTCCACCCGGCTGTTCATCGCGGTGCGCGGCACGCCGCTCGAGGTGGTGTCCACGCTGAACCAGTGGGTCAAGGTGCGTGACCTCGGTGGCGACGTCCTGTGGGTGCAGCGCAGCGACCTGGGCGAGCCGCGACACGTGGTTGCCAGCACGCTGGCGGCGGTGCGCCGGCGTGCGCAGGTCAACGGCGAACTGCTGGTGCAGGTCGAGCGCGGCGTGCTGCTCGAGGTGCTCGACGCGAGTGCGCCGGCAGGCTGGCTGCGCGTACGCCATCGCGACGGCATCACCGGCTTCGTCAGCGCCGACGAGGTCTGGGGCCGCTGAGGAACCGGACCGTCCCGCCATGCGCATCGCGATCTTCGGCGCCGGCGCCTGGGGAACCGCGCTGGCCGTGCACGCGGCGCTGCGCCACGAGGTGATGCTCTGGGCGCGCGACGATGCGCTGGTGGCGGCACTGCGCCGCGAGCGACGCAATGCGCGCTACCTGCCGCAGGTCGAACTGGCACCGGCGATCGATTTCTCCGCCGATGCGACGGCGGTGTGCGAGTGGCTCGCGACGCCCGGTTCGCTGGCGGTGATCGCCACGTCGGTTGCCGGCCTGCGCCCGACGCTGCGCACGCTGGACCCCGCGTTACCCGCGTCGCTCGCCGGCGCGATCTGGCTGTGCAAGGGCATCGAGGCCGACAGCGGGCGTCTTGCGCACCAGGTGGCCGCCGAGGAGTTGCACCGCCATGCCTGCGGAGTGCTCTCGGGGCCGAGCTTCGCGCAGGAAGTGGCGGCCGGCCTTCCGGTGGCGCTGACGATCGCTTCGAACGACGAGGCGTTGCGGCGCGCCGCGATAGACGCGTTCCACCACGGCCGCGCGCGCATCTACCGCAGCGACGACGTCGTGGGCGTCGAACTGGGCGGTGCGCTGAAGAACGTGATGGCGATCGCCGCGGGCATCTGCGACGGGCTGGCGCTGGGCCAGAATGCGCGCGCGGCGCTGATCACGCGCGGCCTCGCCGAGACTGCGCGGCTCGGTGCGGCCATGGGGGCACGCGCCGAGACCTTCATGGGCCTGACCGGGCTGGGCGACCTGGTACTCACCTGCACCGGCGACCTCTCACGCAACCGGCAGGTGGGCCTGGCGCTGGCAAGCGGCGAATCCCTCGCCGCGAGCGTCGCGCGTCTCGGCCACGTGGCCGAGGGCGTGCGTTGCGCGGCGGCGGCCGAGGCGCTGGCGCGCACGCACGGGGTCGAGATGCCGATCGTTTCCGCGGTCAACGCGGTGCTGTCGGGCGCGCAGGCGCCGCGCGACGCGGTACTCGCGCTGCTGGCGCGCGAACCGCGCAACGAGCAGGGCTGACGAGCGTGAACGGCGTGCAGGCTGCGGGCGCGCGCAGGCGGATCTGCGTGTTCTGCGGCTCCAGGGCGGGCAACGATCCGAAGCACGTGCAGGCCGCACGCGAAGCGGGGCGCGCGATCGCCGCGCGCGGCTGGAGCCTGGTGTTCGGCGGGGGGCGCGTCGGCATGATGGCAGCGGTGTCGGATGCGGCGCTGGCGGCCGGGGGAGAGGTGATCGGCGTCATCCCGCGCGCACTGATGTCGCGCGAGCCGGGGCACACCGGCATCGCGCGGCTCGAGATCGTCTCCGACATGGGCGTGCGCAAGCAGCGCATGATCGAACTGTCCGACGCCTTCGTCGCGCTGCCCGGTGGCCTGGGCACCATGGACGAATTGTTCGAGGTGCTCACGCTGCGGCAGATCCGTCACCACGCCAAGCCGATCGGGCTGTACAACCAGGACGGCTACTTCGATACCCTGCTGGCGGCGTGCCGCGAGTTCGTCGCGCACGGTTTCGTGCTGCCGTCCGACATCGAGTTGCTGATCGACTCGCCCGCGATCGAGCCGTTGCTCGACCGCCTTTTCCACGACGCGTGACCGCCCGCCGACGCGCGAGCCGACCTCGCTGCCTAGACCGCGCCCTCGAACCCGAACTGTCGCCAGGCCTCGAACACGGTGACCGCCACCGCGTTCGACAGGTTCAGGCTGCGGTTGCCCGGGCGCATCGGCAGGCGCAGCAGGTGCTCGGGCGCAAAGCGCGCCAGGGTCGCTTCGGGCAGTCCGCGGCTTTCCGAGCCGAACACCAGGTAGTCATCGCGCTCGAACGCCGTGTCGGTCGGCCGCCTGCCGCCGTGCGTGGTCAGTGCGAACATGCGCCGCGGCCGCTCGATCTCCGTGAACGCCTGCCAGTCGGTGTAGAGCCGGATCGTCGCGAACTCGTGGTAGTCGAGACCGGCCCGTCGCAGCCGGGCCGAATCGAGCGAGAAGCCGAGGGGTTCCACCAGGTGCAGCCGCGCGCCCGTGTTCGCGCACAGGCGGATCACGTTGCCGGTGTTCGGCGGGATCTCAGGGTGCACCAGGACGACATTGAGCATGTCCGATTGTCTCGACAGGTGGCGTGCGCGCAACGATGCAGTTGATCACGCGCGCGGCGCCTGCCTGCCGCAGCGCGGCGGCCGCGGCGCGCATCGTGGCCGCAGTCGTCATCACGTCGTCGACGAGGATAACGTGGCGGCCGTCCAATGGCCATGGGGCATCGAAGGCGCCGGCAAGCGCAAGGCGCCGCTCGCGCGCGTGCAGCGTGGCCGCCGGCGCTCCGCTGCGGGTTCGCCGCAGCAGGCGGTGTTCGAGCGGCAGGTGCGCCTCGCGCGCCATCGCCCGGGCGATTTCCAGCGACTGGTTGAAGCCGCGCGTGGCCAGGCGCGGCATCGACAGCGGCACCGCGGTGACCACCTGCGCGGTTTCGCCCGAGGCGGCCAGCCGTCGTGCCAGCGCCCTGCCGAGCGGGCGCGCGAGCGCTGCCTCGCGGCCATACTTGAGCGCCTGTACCACCCGGTCGAGCGGCGGCGCGTAGTCGGCCAGTACCAGCGTGCGCTCGAAGGGCGGCGGATCGGCGGCGCACGCGGGGCAGCGCGCGGCGCCGGCGGGTTGCTCCGGCCCGTGCACGAGGCCGAGCCCGCAGCAGGCGCAGCGTGCGATCGTGCTGCCGGGCAGTGCCGCCTCGCACTCCGCACACAGCCCCCCCGGGTGCGACCCGGTGCAGACGATGCAGCACGCGGGCAGGCACGCGTCGAGCAGGCGTGCGCCGCCACCGCGCAGCCGCGTGGCCAACCGGCGCAGCGCGTCGCCGACGTGCGAGCCCGTACCGCCGAAGTACACGTGGAAACGCCGAAGCCGGTGCAGCCGTCATTGAAACGCGATCGGCCGCCCGTGGCGCCCTATACTGTCCCTGATGCTTACTCCGCCGGACCTAGACCCGTCGGCCGTGCGACGCCAGTTCTCGCGGCGTGCGCGCGCGCACGGTCGTGCCGACTTCCTGCTCGCCGAGGCGGAGGCGCGCATGCTCGAACGGCTCGACGTGGTGCGGCTGGCGCCGCGCGACATCCTGGACGTCGGCTGCGGCGCGGGCCGTGGCGTGCTTGCGCTGAAGCGGCGCTATCCGGAGGCCCGCCTGCTCGGCGTGGACGCGGCAGCGGGCATGGCGCGCGCGGCACGTGCGGCGTTCGCGCCGCCGGCGCGCGGCTTCTTCGCGCGCCTGCGTGCCGGCGCGCCCGAGCCGGTGGCCGACGTGGCAATCGCCGACGCGCACGCGCTGCCGCTGGCCGGCGGCTCGTTCGACCTGGTCTGGTCGAACATGGCGCTGCACTGGTTCACGCAGCCCGCGCAGGCGATCGCCGAGTGGTACCGCGTGGCCCGGCCGGGCGGACTGCTCGACTTTTCGTTCCTCGGCGTCGATACCTTCGCCGAGCTGCGCGCCGCGGGTGCGCGCATCATGCCATTCCACGACCTGCACGACATCGGCGACCTCGTGGTCGCCGCCGGCTTCGCCGAGCCGGTGATGGCCAGCGAGCGGCTCACGCTGTCGTGGCCCGACGCCGAAGCGCTGCTCGCCGACCTGCACGTGCTGGGCGGCAATGCGCTGCGGGGACGCTTTCGCGGACTGCTCGGACGTGGGCAGCGAACCGGCTGGCTGCGTACGCTCGAGGCACTGCGCGGGCCCGATGGGCGGTTTCACGCGAGCGTGGAGCTGGTGTTCGGCCACGCCTGGTGCCCGGCGCGCAAGCGCCGCAGCGACGGGCTGTCGACGATCGAGTTCGTGGGGCGCTCGCGCAGCGAGTGAGCCTGCTGCGCCCACGCAGTAGGAATCCGAAAAAGAACGCTTATTTGCCGCGACGCGGTGCCACCCCTATAATCCATCCCCGCGACAAACGCCTTGATGTGAAGCAAGCCGGGGGCATTTCGTGGCCTATCGGTGGGTGTACCTGGCGCAGCCGGATCAGCATCTATGGGTGCTCAGGAGGAACTGCGCGCTCACACCCGGTCAACTGGGGGGCTGGTTCGGCACGCTCGCGGGTTTGTCGATGTTGATCGCGGGGGTGTCGGCCGCGCAGGGTGCGTGGGTCGTCGTTCCGTTCGCGTTGGTCGAGGTGGTGGCTCTGGCGGGTGCGTTTTTCGCCTACGGGCGCCATGCCGGCGACTACGAGCGGATCGTCGCGACCCGCGAGCGGGTGCTGGTGGAGAGGCGGTGCGGCGAGCGTGTTGACCGCATCGAGGGTGATTCGGCCCGCATGCGCGTCGAGTTCGGCATCACGACGCGCGGGCAGATCAGCCTGGTGACGGAGCAGAAGCGGATCGCGGTCGGCCGGTTCGTGCCGGACGATCGCAAGGCCGAGCTGGCGCACGAGCTGCACGGTGCGCTGGAAGGGTGGCACGCGGGTTGACGCAGTCGAAGAACGAGGAAGACCGGGGGATGCGCGCAATGAGAATCAAGCGGATGGCCGAAGTGCTTGCGGTGTCGTGGCTGGGCACCTGGGCGTCGGTCGCAGCGGCGGTCGGCGACATGCCGGGTGGGCCGAAAGTCAACCAGTTGAATCTCTCCACACCGGTGACGCGCATTGCCGCCGACCAGCACTGGATCCACTGGTTCCTGATGTGGGTCTGCCTGGCGATCTTCGTGATCGTGTTCGGCGTTATGTTCTATTCGGTGTGGAACCACCGCAAGTCGAAGGGACACGCGCCTGCCGAGTTCCACGAGAGCACCCGGCTCGAGGTCGCGTGGACGGTGGTGCCGTTCCTGATCGTGGTGGGCATGGCGCTGCCGGCCACGCGGATGGTGGTGGAGCAGAAGGACACCTCCAACGCCGATCTCACCGTCAAGGCCACCGGCTACCAATGGAAGTGGGGCTACGACTACATCAAGGGCGAGGGCGAGGGCATCTCGTTCCTGTCGACGCTGTCCACGCCGCGCGAGCAGATCGAGGACCGCAACTACCCCGACGCAGCGGCCAAGCGCGCGCAGAATCCCACCTACCTGATGGAGGTGGACAACCCGCTGGTGGTGCCGGTCAACAAGAAGATCCGCGTGGTGGTCACCGCCAACGACGTGATCCACGCGTGGATGGTGCCGTCGTTCGGCGTCAAGCAGGACGCGATTCCCGGCTTCGTGCGCGACACCTGGTTCCGCGCCGAGGAGGTCGGCGTGTACCGGGGCCAGTGCGCGGAGCTGTGCGGCAAGGACCACGCGTTCATGCCGATCGTGGTCGACGTGCGCTCCGAGGCCGACTACCTGAAGTGGGTCGAGGAGCAGAAGGCCGCGATGCTGGCGCGGGCCGAGGATCCGACCAAGGAGTGGGCGCTGGCCGACCTGCACGCGCGCGGCGAGCAGGTCTACGCGGCCAACTGCGTGGCCTGCCACCAGGCCAACGGCAAGGGCGTTTCCGGCGCGTTTCCGGCGCTCGAGGGCTCGAAGGTCGTGCTGGGAGCCCAGGAAGGGCACATCCGCCTGGTGCTCGACGGCAAGGCCGGCACCGCGATGGCCTCGTTCAAGCAGCTCTCCGACACCGAGCTGGCGGCGGTGATCACCTACACCCGCAACGCCTGGGGCAACAAGGCCGAGGACAACATCGTGCAGCCGGCCGAGGTCATGGCCGCGCGCAAGTGAGCGGCGCGCATCGCGACGCCACCCCGGGAACACCAAGGATCTGCAGGAGTCCAGCGAAATGAGTGCGGTACTCGACCACCACGCCGATCACGCGCACGACCACGCGCACGACCACCCGACCGGCTGGCGCCGGTGGCTGTTCGCCACCAACCACAAGGACATCGGCACGATGTACCTGT
>CAZBTE010000072.1:0-9368 GCA_964494665.1 uncultured Limnobacter sp. | reverse complement strand
GCGCCGACTGCGTCTTCGGCGACGCGCGGTTGATCTCGTCGGCGAGCAGCACCTGCGAGAACACCGGCCCGGGGTGGAACACGAACTTCGCGCTGTCGCGGTCGAACACCGACAGGCCGACGATGTCGGCCGGCAGCAGGTCGTTGGTGAACTGCACCCGTCGGAACTGCAGGCCGAGCGACATCGACAACGCGTGCGCGAGCGTCGTCTTGCCGACGCCCGGCAGGTCTTCGATCAGCAGGTGGCCGCGGGCGAGCAGGCAGGCAAGCGCGAGCTTGATTTTCGGCTGCTTGCCCACGACGACGGCGCCGACCTGGGCGGCAACCGCCTGGATCCGCTCGAGCATGGGGGTTTTCAGGTGTCGTTGGGGCCGATCGAGTGTAAACGAAGGGGTAGTGTCGGCCGTGTGACCGAGTTGCCGGCTTGGACGATCGGCGTCCCGCGCCGATAATCGGAGTCGTGCCGCGGAAGGACGGTCCGTGGCAGCCGCCGGGCGCATGTCGATCGGCCGCCGCTTCGGCAACGACGTCGACAACGATCGCAACAGGAGAGATCGCAATGTCAGCAGTATTGCAGGGCGCCGCTTCGCAGGGCGAACCGCCCGTCAGCGTGACCCGCACGGGCGGCGTGGTGCGCCTGACCCTGAACCGGCCTGCCCAGTTCAACGCGCTCTCCGAGTCGCTGATGCATGCGGTGCAGTCCGAGCTCGAGGCGATCGCCGCCGACCCCGATGCGCGCGTGGTCGTGCTGGGCGCTGCCGGCAAGGCGTTCTGCGCCGGGCACGACCTGCGCGAGATGCGCGCCAGTCCGTCGCACGATTACTACCGCGCGCTGTTCGCCCAGTGCGCGCGCATGATGATGACGATCCAGCAACTGCCGCAGCCGGTGATCGCGCGCGTGCACGGCATCGCCACCGCGGCGGGCTGCCAGCTGGTGGCGATGTGCGACCTGGCGGTGGCCAGCGCCGACGCGAAGTTCGCGGTGTCCGGCGTCAACCTCGGCCTGTTCTGCTCGACGCCGGCGGTGGCACTGTCGCGCAACCTGTCGCGCAAGGCGGCGTTCGAGATGCTGGTCACCGGCGAATTCATCGATGCGCCCACCGCGCAGGCCAGGGGACTGGTCAACCGGGTGGTTGCGCCCGAGGCGCTCGACGCCGAGGTCGACCGGATCGCCGCGGCGATCTGCGCCAAACCCGCTGTGGCGATCGCCGCCGGCAAGGGGCTGTTCTACCGGCAGCTCGAGATGGGCATCGACGCCGCCTACCAGCTCGCCGGCCAGACGATGGCCTGCAACATGATGGACGAATCGGCGCTCGAAGGCGTGCAGGCGTTCATCGAGAAGCGCCCGCCCAACTGGAAGTGAGTCGACGCGGCAGCGGTCGGGCGCCACGGCGCCCGATCTATAATCGCCGTTTTTCCCCAGAATCAGCTTGGTGAGGCCCCGATGAAGATTCTCGTCCCGGTCAAGCGGGTGGTGGACTACAACGTGAAGGTGCGCGTGAAGAGCGACCAGAGCGGGGTGGACATCGCGAACGTGAAGATGTCGATGAACCCGTTCGACGAGATCGCGGTCGAGGAAGCGATGCGGCTGAAGGAGAAGGGCGTGGCCACGGAGGTCGTGGCGGTGTCGTGCGGCGTGCAGGCGTGCCAGGAGACGCTGCGCACGGCAATGGCGATCGGCGCCGACCGCGCCATCCTGGTGCAGACCGACGTCGAGCTGCAGCCGCTGGCGGTGGCGAAGATCCTGAAGGCGCTGGTGGACAGGGAGCAGCCGCAGCTGGTCATCCTGGGCAAGCAGGCGATCGACGACGACGCCAACCAGACCGGGCAGATGCTGGCCGCGCTGGCCGGGCTACCGCAGGCAACGTTCGCCTCGAAGGTGGAGATCGCCGACGGCAAGGCCACGGTCACGCGCGAGGTCGACGGCGGGCTGGAGACCATCGCGATCACGCTGCCTGCGGTGATCACGACCGACCTGCGGCTGAACGAGCCGCGGTACGTGACGCTGCCCAACATCATGAAGGCGAAGAAGAAGCAGCTCGACGTGCTCAAGCCCGAGGATCTGGGCGTGGATCCTGCGCCGCGGCTGAAGACGCTGAAGGTGAGCGATCCGCCGGGGCGCAAGGCGGGCGTGAAGGTGCCCGACGTAGCCACGCTGGTGGCCAAGCTCAAGAACGAAGCCAAAGTGATCTGAAGGGGTGCGACCGATGGCAGCTCTGGTACTGGCCGAACACGACAACGCGACGCTGAAGCCCAGCACGCTGAACACGATCGCCGCCGCCGCCAAGGCGGGCGGGGAGGTCACGGTGCTGGTGGCCGGGAGCGGCTGCGCGCCGGTGGCGCAGGCAGCCGCCCAGGCGGCGGGCGTGGCCAAGGTGCTGCTGGCCGACGCGCCGCAGCTGGCCGACCAGCTGGCCGAGAACGTGGCCGAGCAGGTGCTGGCGGTGGCGGACGGGTTCACGCACATCCTGGCGCCGGCCACTGCGCACGGCAAGAACGTCACGCCGCGCGTCGCGGCGCGGCTCGACGTGGCGCAGATCTCCGACATCGTCGGGGTGGAATCGGCCGACACGTTCACCCGGCCGATCTACGCCGGCAACGCGATCGCCACGGTCCAGAGCGCGGATGCGGTCAAGGTGATCACGGTGCGCACGACCGGCTTCGACCCCGTGGCCGCCACGGGCGGTTCGGCGCCGGTCGAGAACGTGGCAGCGATTTCCGACTCGGGCAAGTCCAGCTTCGTCGGGCGCGAGATCGCGCGCAGCGACCGTCCCGAACTCACCGCGGCAAAGGTGGTGGTGTCGGGTGGGCGCGGCATGGGCAGCGCGGAGAACTTCAAGCTGCTCGAGCCGCTGGCCGACAAGCTGGGCGCGGCGCTCGGAGCGAGCCGGGCCGCGGTCGACGCGGGCTATGCGCCCAACGACTGGCAGGTCGGGCAAACCGGCAAGATCGTGGCCCCGCAGTTGTACGTGGCCATCGGCATCTCGGGGGCGATCCAGCACCTGGCCGGCATGAAGGACAGCAAGGTCATCGTCGCCATCAACAAGGACGAGGAAGCGCCTATCTTCGGCGTAGCCGACTACGGGCTGGTCGGCGACCTGTTCACCGTCGTGCCCGAACTGGTCAAGGAACTGGGCTGACGGTCGAAATCGCGGCGCGGGAGTTCGCATCATGTCGTACGAGGCACCCCTGAAGGACATGCTGTTCGTCATGCAGCAGCTGGCGGGCATCGACGAGGTGGCGAAGCTGCCTGGTTTCGAGGAGGCGGGCTACGACACCGCGCAGGCGGTGCTCGAGGAATGCGCGAAGTTCAACGCGGGCGTCGTCGCGCCGCTGAACCGCCCTGGTGATCTCGCGCCCTCCACGCTCGAAGACGGTGCTGTCGCCACGCCGCCTGGATTCGCCGCAGCGTTCCGGCAGTTCGTCGAAGGTGGGTGGCAAGGCGTGCAGCATCCGCAGGAATTCGGCGGGCAGGGGTTGCCGAAGCTGATCGCCACCGCGTGCATGGAAATGCTCAACGCGGCGAACCTCTCGTTCGCGTTGTGCCCGCTGCTTACCGACGGCGCGATCGAGGCGTTGCTGGTGGCCGGCTCCGATGCGCAGAAGCGCGAGTACGTGCCGCGCCTGATCTCCGGCGAATGGACCGGCACGATGAACCTCACCGAGCCGCAGGCCGGCTCCGACCTGGCACTGGTGCGCACGCGGGCGCTGCCGCAGGACGATGGCAGCTACCGGATCTTCGGCCAGAAGATCTTCATCACCTATGGTGAGCACGACATGGCCGGCAACATCGCGCACCTGGTGCTCGCGCGCACGCCGGACGCACCCGAAGGGGTGAAGGGCATCTCGCTGTTCGTCGTGCCCAAGTTCCTCACCGACGCATCCGGCAAGCCGACGCAACGCAACGACGTGTGGTGTTCGTCGATCGAGCACAAGCTGGGCATCAAGGCGAGCCCCACCGCGGTTCTGCTGTACGGCGACGACAAGGGCGAGGTGGGCCCCGGCGCGATCGGCTACCTGATCGGCGAGGAGAACCGCGGCCTCGAGTACATGTTCGTGATGATGAACGCGGCTCGCTTTGCCGTGGGCGTGCAGGGCATCGCGGTGGCCGAGCGCGCCTACCAGCAGGCGGTCGCCTACGCGAAGGAGCGCGTGCAGAGCCGCGACGTCGCCGGCTCGAGCGGCCCGGTGGCGATCATCCGGCATCCCGACGTGCGTCGCATGCTGATGACGATGCGCGCGCACGCCGAGGCGGCGCGCGCGCTGGCGTGCGTGGCCGCGGCCGCGTCCGACGCCGGCCACCACGCGGCCGACGAAGCCGTGCGCCGGGAGAACATGGCCGTCTACGAGTTCCTGGTGCCGATCGTCAAGGGCTGGTCCACCGAGATGTCGCTCGAGGTGACCTCGCTGGGCGTGCAGGTGCACGGCGGCATGGGGTTCATCGAGGAGACCGGCGCTGCGCAGCACTACCGGGACGCGCGCATCCTCACGATCTACGAAGGCACCACAGCAATCCAGGCCAACGACCTCGTCGGCCGCAAGACCGCGCGCGACGGCGGCGCGGTGGCGCGCGCGCTGGTCGGCAGGATCCGCGAGACCGAAGCGCAACTGTCGGCGCGCGGCGGCGAGCTTGCTGCGATCGGCACGCGGCTCGCGACCGGGCGCAAGGCGCTCGAGGAGACGGTCGACTTCGTGGTCGACACGTACCGCAGCGACGTGCGCGCGGTGTTCGCGGGCAGCGTGCCCTACCTGAAGCTGGCCGGCGTGGTGCTGACGGGCTGGCAGATGGCGCGTGCCGCACTGGCCGCCGACGCCATGCTGCAGTCGGGCGAAGGTGATGCGCAGTTCCTGTCTGCCAAGATCGCCACCGCCCGTTTCCATGCCGACCACATCCTGGTGCAGGCAGGCGCGCTGAAGGCAGCCGCCGTCGACGGCGCGCCGGGCGTGCTGGCGATGCCCGAATCGGCGTTCTGAACGTTACCGCCCGGTCTCAGGCGCGTCCAGCGCCCGGCGCACCGCCTGTGTGACGAGCCCGACGTCGGCATTCGGATTGGCGGCGACGTTCCTGAACCACGGCTCGCCTCCGAGCGTCGTCGTCGACGTGGAAGCCGGCGGCAGCGCCTTCCGGATGCGTTCGAACGCTGTGGTGTCGCGCGGGCGCCAGGCGACGATGGCCGTCTGCGGCGGCGCCAGCAACTCGAGGCGCGCGTCGTCGCGGACGGACTGGGCGAAGCGTCCGGCGAGCTCGACGCAACGCTCGATCCGTGCGGCAAGGCCGCTTCGACCCCAGGCGAGCAGCGTCGCCAGCAGCGGCACGGCGCTCGCGCCGTGCGAGCCCAGCACGCCGACGTTGGGCACGGCGAGGTAGGCGCCGCCGAAGCTGATCGCCGCGCTGGCCTTCGCGTTGTCGCGAAACAGCACCAGCGCGGATTCCTTGGGTTGGAACAGCCACTTGTGCGCCGAGACCGCGACCGAGTCGGCGCGCTCGATGCCGTCCAGTCGGGCCGCGTGGCGGGTGAGCCGCAGCGGCCCCGCCCAGGCCGCGTCCACGTGAGTCCACGCCGCGCGGCCCGTCGCGTCGAGCGGGTCGATCGCGCCGGTGCTCGTCGTGCCCGCGGTCAGCACAAGCGCTACGCGCGAGAGGTCGGCCGGCAGTGCGTCGCGCAACAACGCACCCGATCGATCCACCGGAAGCTGCCGGAAGCCGAGGCCGAGGATGTGTGCCGCCTTGCCGACCGACAGATGCGCGCTCGCGGAAGCGACGACCTCGCGGACGCCGGCGCACTCGCGTGCGGCCCAGAGCGCGGTCAAGTTGGCCAGCGTGGACCCCGGCGTCATGTGGCCGCCCGACATGCCGAAGCAGGGTGCGAGCCACGCGAGGACCTTCGCTTCGATTTCCCGGGCCGCGGGCGCAGTGGCCGGATGCAGCAGGTTCTGGTTCAGCGAGGCGTTCCACAGCGTCGCGGCCCAGGTGACCCAGGGCGTCGGAGGATCCATGTGCGCGAACGCGGCCGGGTCGTTCAGCCGCGCGGCGCGGCCCAGCACGATCGGCGCCAGCAGCTCGAGCGCCTGCCGGGGTCCGAGCCCCGCGTCGGGAAGCCGCTCCGGCAGGTCGATCGCGGCAGGATCCGCGTGGTCGCGGCGCAGCAGTTCCAGTGCGTGAAGCAGCCCCTCGTCGCTGGCGAGGAAGTCGCGATCCATGCGCGCGCTCCTTCGTGGAAAGACGGCGCGAGTCTACAGCGCGGCTCGAAGGCCGGCGCGTAGCATAATCGCGCCTTTTCAACAGGCGCGAATGCGCGGGGCGTCGAGCGTGAACCAGAAGATCAGGATCGGAATCGCCGGGTACGGCAACCTCGGGCGCGGCGTCGAGGCGGCGATCGCGCAGAACCCCGACATGGCGCTCGCGGGCGTCTTCACCCGGCGCGATCCCGCTTCGGTGCGCACGCTCGGCGCGCAGGTGCACCGGCTCGACGCGATCGACGCCTTTGCCGCCGGCATCGACGTGCTGGTGCTCTGCGGGGGCTCGAAGTCCGACCTCCCCGACCAGGGACCGGGGCTTGCCGCGCGTTTCAACACCGTCGACAGCTTCGACACGCACGCGCGGATTCCCGAGTATTTCGACGCGGTCGATCGCGCGGCCCGCGCCAACGACCGCACCGCGGTGATCGCGGTAGGCTGGGATCCGGGCCTGTTCTCGCTGGCGCGCCTGTACGGCGAATCGGTGCTCGCCGACGGCGCGACCTACACTTTTTGGGGCCGCGGGCTCAGCCAGGGCCATTCCGACGCGATCCGCCGGGTGCCCGGGGTGCGCGCGGGCGTGCAGTACACGGTGCCGGTGCAGCAGGCGATCGAGCGGGTGCGCAGCGGCGAGCGGCCGGCGCTGTCCACCCGCGAGCAGCACACGCGCGAATGCTACGTGGTGCTCGAAGAGGGCGCCGACGCGGCAGCGGTCGAACGCGCAATCGTCACGATGCCCAGCTACTTCGCCGACTACGACACCACGGTGCGCTTCATCGATGCGGAGACGCTTCGGCGCGAGCACTCGGCGATGCCGCACGGCGGATTCGTGCTGCGCACCGGCAAGACCGGCGAGGGCACCTCGCAGCTCGTCGAGTTCAAGCTCGAGCTCGACAGCAATCCGGAGTTCACCGCGAGCGTGCTCGTCGCGTATGCGCGCGCTTCGTTCCGGCTCGCGCAGGCCCGCGAGTTCGGCGCGCGCACCGTCTTCGACATCGCACCGGCGCTGCTGTCGCCGAAGAGTCCGGCCGAGCTTCGCGCGCAGTTGCTGTAGGGGTACGCGCACGGCGCGCTGACATCGCGGCCGGGAAACGCTTGAGCATCCGGCCGCGCGCGGCTCAGCGCACCGGGTCCGGGGGCGCTGCCACGACGCAGTCGGGGTGCGCGTTCCAGCGTTCGCGGCAGTAGCGCAGGCGCACTCGTTCGTTGCAGACCACGCGGCCCAGCATCGTCGCTTCGGCGCATTGCGCCTGCTGGATGGCCGCCAACCCGCGTTCCTGCGCGCGCGGGGTCTGCGACGCGGACGTCGCAGCCTGCGGTCCTACCGGCGACGCGGGCGGTCGGAACTGCCGCCGTGTCATCGCGGCGCCGGGCGGCGCGGGATCGGGCGCTTGCGCGGCGGGCGCAGCTGCGGCAGCGGCAGGAGCGGGGGCCGGCGCCTGGGCCGGGTCGGGGGCCGGATTCGGCGCCAATGCGGTCGGGGTTTCCGGCTCAGCGGGCTCCGATCGATCCGCAATGAGATTCTCCATGCCGCGCGTTTCCGCGACCTCGACGCTCGTGCCGCGCTCGAATCCCGGCGGAAGGGCAGGCGCCGTCCGGTGGATCAGGTAGATCGCCAGCGAACCGATCGCGCAGGCGCTCAGCGCGATTGCCGCGGCCGCGGCATTGCGATGGTGCCACCAACGCGCGACGCGCTCGCGCGGTGCGTTCTGCGGAGCGACCGGCGCGTCGACGTCAGCCGGTCGGTCGAGTGCGGCCCCGCAGGCCACGCAGGATCCCGTAGCGGAATTCGGTGCGCCGCATCGAGGGCAGGGAGTTGTCGGGGTCATCGCGATGCGCTCGAAGGACCCGGAGTTCATGCTCCGGCCAGCATACAACGCGCAGCGTCCCGCGTCCGGATCCCGCCTTGCATCCTGATGCGCCTTGCGTATACTGTGCAGACATACAGTCATTGCGAGCGGGCCTGGCATGAGCAGCGTGTCCGCGCCGGTGCGGGGCAGGGGTGCAGCGCCCAACCCCCGGCATCGTTTCGAGACCCTGGAGCGAGAGCCGTCCGACGACGGCTGGTATCGCGACGACGGCGAGCCGCCGCCGCTGCGCACGCACGTGCGCGAGGAGCGCTGCAGTTCGCTGATCGTGCGAAACGCGTCGCCCGACCTTGATTTCAACCTGTCGATCAACCCGTACCGCGGCTGCGAGCACGGATGCATCTATTGCTACGCGCGGCCCAACCACGGTTACGCGGGCCTGTCGCCGGGGCTCGACTTCGAGTCCAGGCTGTCGGTGAAGATCGACGCCGTCGAGCGCCTGCGCGAAGAACTCGGTGCGCGCGACTATCGTTGCGAGCCCATCAATCTCGGTTCGGCCACCGACGCCTATCAGCCGGTCGAGCGCCGCTACGGACTGACGCGTCGGCTCATCGAAGTGATGGCGGCGTTTCGCCAGCCGTTCACGATCGTCACCAAGTCCTCGCTGATCGAACGCGACATCGACCTGATCGCGCCGATGGCGCGTGACGGGCTGGCGGCGGTCTACGTCACCGTCACGACGCTCGACCAGCAACTGGCAAGGCGCTGGGAGCCGCGCGCGGCGGCACCGTGGCGCCGCCTGCAGACGATGCGCCGGTTGCACGAGGCCGGCATCCCGGTGGGCGTCTCGCTGGCGCCGGTCGTGCCGTTCCTGAACGAACCCGAGATCGAGCGGGTGCTCGGGGCGGCGCGCGATGCGGGCGCCGACATGGCGTTCTACCAGGTGCTCAGGCTGCCGTGGGAGCTGCGCGAGCTGTTCGTCGAATGGCTGGACACGCACTATCCCGAGCGCGCGCGGCGCGTGCTGCAGCGGCTGCGCGAGTTGCGCGGCGGTGAGCAGCGCGCCCGCCTGAACGACCCGCGCTTCTTCAGCCGCATGACCGGCCAGGGCAGTTGGGCGGAGCTGATCCGCCTGCGCTTCGAAATGGGGTTGCGCCGGCACCGATTCGGAGCCCGGCGTCCGGCGTTGCGCACCGACCTGTTTCGCCGCGAGGCCGACGGCCCCCAGCTCGGACTGTTCTGAGCGTTCCGCCGCCCGACGCCGCCCCCCGATTGCCGCCCCGGCGCGCGCGGGCTACAATCTACGGTTTTCCGCTTACCGGAT
>CAZBTE010000071.1:0-9450 GCA_964494665.1 uncultured Limnobacter sp. | reverse complement strand
CCGACGACCACAACATACAAGCATCGCAGGGCACCCCCGCGAAGCGGGGGCAAGCACCGAAGCGCCCCCGGCGGGCGGCCCGCGCCTTTGCTCGCGCGCAACCCGGGCATGCAATGCGCGACGAGACGAAAGCCGCGATCAATGCGCCGCAGCCGGTCGCAGCGTGTGCCCGCGCCGCCGCAGGCGCGCGATCAACCACAGCACGATCGTGACGTTCAGCAGGTTCCAGCCGATGCCGTTGATGAACGCGGCGTCGTACGAACCGGTCAGGTCGAAGATCGCTCCCGACATCCAGCCGCCGAGCGCCATGCCGAACAGCGTCGCGGTGATCACCAGGCCGACGCGCATCGCCGCGTCGTGCGGCGAGAAGTACTCGCGCACGATGATCGCGTACGACGGCACGATGCCACCCTGGAACAGCCCGAACAGCGCCGAGATCACGTACAGCGACGCGAGCGAGTCGAATGGCAGGAACAGCAGCAGCGCCACGCCCTGCAGCACCGAGCCGAGCAGCAACGTGCGCAGCCCGCCGATGCGGTCGCAGATGAGGCCCGATATCAGCCGGCTGACGATGCCGAAGCCGAACATCAGCGACAGCATCTGCGCGCCGCGCGCCGCACCGTAACCGAGGTCGCCGCAGTAGGCGACGATGTGGACCTGCGGCATCGACATCGCCACGCAGCACGCGACGCCTGCGACGCACAGCAGCGCGAGCAGGGTGTTGGGCGGCACGCCGAACGCGGTGACTGGCGCTCCCTGCGGGCGCACGCTGGTTGCCGCCGGCGCGACGGGCGCACGCAACGTGGACGGCGTGCGACGCCGCAACAGCATCGCCAGCGGCAGCATCGTGACCAGGCAGAACAATCCGATGCCGACGTAGGTCTGGCGCCAGCCCGCCACGCCGACGAAGTGCTCGACGATCGGCGGCCATGCGGTGCCCGCCAGGTAATTGCCGCTGGCACAGATCGCCACCGCGATCCCGCGCCGGCGTACGAACCAGAACGATATGTCGGCCACCAGCGGGCTGAACGTGGCGGAACTGCCGAGCATGCCGATCAGCAGCCCGTGGAAGATCGCGAACGCGGTCAGCGTGTTTGCGGACGCGGCGGCAACGAACCCGAGCGCCAGCGACAGTGCGCCCACGCCCGCCGCCACGGCCACGCCGAAACGGTCGGTGATCCGTCCCATCACGATGCCGCCGATGCCGAAACCGATCAGCGTCAGCATGTACGGCAGCGACGCTCCGCCGCGCGCCACGCCGAACTCGGTCTGCACCACCGGCAGCACGACCACCACGACGTACATGCCGCAGCCGCCGATCGTCGCCAGCGCCAGGCTCACCCACAGCCGGAACCAGGCGTAGCGCGAATCGGTTTCTGGGTTCATCGACGAAGTGCCGTTGCGGAGGCGACGGACAGTCTATCGCGTCGGCGCCGGCGTCCGGCGCTCGCAGCGATTGCCGATCGTCCCCCGCGCACGCATGGCTCGAACCGAGCCATGCCGGGTCACCACATGTGTCGGATCCGGGCGGCGACGTCGATCGCCGGCGGTCTTGCGGTGCCGCCGGCGCCGCCCGCGGCATCGGCGGGCACCTCGGCGACCCCGGACGCAACGCGATCGAAGCGCTCGAGCACGGCTTCGGTGAGGAAGCGGCTGCGCGCACCGTGCACGTAGCCGTCGCCGTACCGCGGCTGCTGCGTCACGAAGTAGCGCTGCGGCTCGACCAGGTACAGCGCGTCACGCGCGCGCGTCAACGCCACGTAGAGCAGCCGGCGCTCCTCGTCGATCGACTCGGCGCGCCCGGTCGCGTACTCGTTGGGAAAGTTTCCGTCGTTGACGTTGATGACGTAGACCGCATCCCACTCCTGGCCCTTGGCCGAATGCACGGTCGACAGGATCAGGTAGTCCTCGTCGCGCAGCGGCTCGCCGGCGAGGTCGCCGCTGGCCTGCGGCGGATCGAGCGTCAAGTCGGTCAGGAAGCGCTCGCGCGTGCCGAACTGCGCGGCGATCGACTGGAGCATGTCGAGGTCGGCCGCGCGCACGCCGGCATCGTCGTTGCGGCGCTCGAGCAGCGGGCGGTACCAGTCGCGCAGCGGCTCGAGTTGCGCCGGCCAGCGCGCTTGCGGATCGACCAGCACCCGCATCAGCGCGACGAACCCGCGCCACTCGTCGCGCGCGGCGGCCGGCGCATCGAACTTGCCCAGCTCTTCGGGCAGCCGCTGCGACGCCGCGCCGATCGCATCCAGGCAGCGCTGTGCGGTGGCCGGCCCGATGCCGGTCATCAGCTGCAGCGCGCGGAAGCCGGCGATGCCGTTGCGCGGGTTCTCGGCCCAGCGCAGCACCGACAGCAGGTCCTTGATGTGCGCGGCCTCGAGGAACTTCAGGCCGCCATGCTTGACGAACGGGATGTTGCGGCGGGCGAGCTCGATCTCGAGGCCGGCGCTGTGGTGCGCGCTGCGAAACAGTACCGCCTGCCGCTTCAGCGCGACCGCCGCCTCGCGGTGCCGCAGGATCGTGTCGATGACCCAGTCGGCCTGCGCGCGCTCGTCGACGACGGTGACCAGTTGCGGGCGCGCGCCGGCGCCGCGCTGCGCGCGCAGCGTCTTCGGATGCTGGCGCGCGGCCTGCGCGATCAGCGTATTCGCCGCATCGAGCACCGGCTGCACCGACCGGTAGTTCAGTTCGAGCGTGATGCGCCGCGCCGGCGGATCGAACTTCGACTGGAAATCCAGGATGTTGCCGACGTCGGCGGCGCGGAACGCGTAGATCGATTGCGCATCGTCGCCGACCACCGCGAGCCCGCGCCCGTCGGGCTTCAGCGCCAGCAGGATCTGCGCCTGCAGCGCGTTGGTGTCCTGGTACTCGTCGACCAGCACGTGGTCGAAGCGCGCGCCGATTTCCGCGGCGAGTGCGGCATCGCCCATCGCCGCGTGCCACCACAGCAGCAGGTCGTCGTAGTCGAGCACGCCGTTGGCCTGCTTGCGTTCGACGTAGCGGCGAAACAGCGCCGCCAGCTCTTCGCGCCACTCGGCGCACCACGGATACGTCTCCTGCAAGACGTGCTCGAGCGGCCAGCCGCTGTTGACCCGCTGCGAGTAGATCGCCAGGCAGGTGTCCTTGCGCGGAAAGCGCTGGCGGGTCGACGACAGCCCGAGCTCGTGGCGCAGCAGGTCGATCAGGTCGGCCGCGTCGCCGCGATCGAGGATGCCGAACGACGGATCGAGGCCGACCCGCTCCGCGTGCTCGCGCAGCAGGCGCGCGCCGATCGAATGGAAGGTGCCGGCCCACGGCAGCCGCACGGCAACCGGAGAACGCGCAGGCGCCACAGCGCCGGCAGGCGCCCGCGCGCGCTCGGCGAGCGCCTGGCCGACCAACCGCTCGGCGCGGCGGGTCATCTCCTGCGCCGCGCGCCGGCTGAAGGTGAGCAGCAGGATCCTGAGCGGATCGACGCCCTGCATGACCAGGTGCGCGACCCGATGCGCGAGCGTCGCGGTCTTTCCGGTGCCTGCGCCCGCAATCACCAGCAAGGGGCCGGCGTCGAACCGACCGTTCGCGTCGCGCGCGCCGAAGCTGGCCGCGGCCCGCTGCGCGGGGTTCAGTTCGTCCAGCCAGCGCTGGTCGTCGGGCACAAGCGGCGCGGGATCGATTGCAGGGCGCAACCCGACATCGAGCGCGCGACGCGACGCGGAGGGGGCGGGCGAATCGGCGGGCATGCCCGCGAGTTTAGAGGATCCGCTGGATATCCATCCACTACCAACGCAGCAAGCGCGGCCCGATCAGTGCGCCGACCGCGGTCGGAACCAGCAGCCCGAGCACGTACCAGATCGCCAGGAACGGCGCGGCCAGTTCCGGACAATGGAGCGTGTAGACGAGCGCGCCGACGGCACCCGCCAACAGCCCGCAGGTTGCTCCGGCCAGGCGCAGCCGCGTCGGCGCGAGCCCCTTCATCGCCCACATCGACGTCGCCCAGACCGGGGCCGACAGCATGGTGATGTTGAACGGGCACCAGACCCAGGTTTCGCCGAACACCAGCGCATTGCGCTCGGCCGGCTCGGCCGCCAGCAGCACCGCCCCGGCGAGCGCCCACATCGCCAGCAGCGGCGCGGCCAGCGCGATCGGCACCCGCCCCAGTGACACCCCTGGCTGCGACAGTCGCAGTGCCGCCACCACGCTCGCCGCGGTCAATGCGGCCACGAAGCCGAACTTCACCCAGAACATCGGCAGCCCGCTCGCCTCGGCGAGGTCGCCTCGGGCGCCGAGCAGCACCGCCATCAGGAGCGAGGCGCCCATCGCGCCCCAGCCGATCGCCAGCGCGAAGCGCCTGCCCGCCGTCGGCCCCTCGACCGCGCCGGCACCCGAAGCGAGCATCGTCACCAGGTCGTCGGTCTTCATCGCTCGCTCCTGATCTTCGCCGCCAGCGCCTTCAGCCCGCGGTGCACGCCGACCTTGACCGCGGACACCGACATGCCGGTCAGCCGGGCGGTCTCGAGCACCGACAGGCCTTCGATCTTGACGTGCTCGATCGGCAGCCGCTGGCGGTCCGGAAGCGACTGCAGCAGCACCGCGAGATCGCGGCGCGCCTCGCTGGCGTCGGCGTCGCTGGCGGCCAGCAGTTCGCTCGCGTCGTCGAGCGGATCGGTGATCGTCTCGCGTCGCGCACGTCGCCGCACCAGGTCGACGTACTTGTACTTTGCGATCGCGTGCACCCAGGCCGTCAACGGCTGGTCGGGATCGTAGGTGTGGCGCTGGTTGTGCACCGCCAGCAGGGTTTCCTGCACCAGGTCCTCCACTTCGTCCGGCGCGCGCGCGAGTCGCTTCCGGAAGAACGCGCGCAGGTGCGGGCCGAGTTCCCCGAGAAAACGATGATACGCCGCCGCGTCGCCGGCGAGGGCCCGCACCAGTGCTTCGCGCAGGCGCTCCTCGGTCGCGTTCACCGGGCCTTCCCTGGTTCGTTTCATGACGGGTTCCGGTTACACCGCCCGCCGATGCAGCCGTCGCGGGCGGTGAGTGCCGCCCGCGCTGCACGTGGTCGCCGAAGCATATCGCGGCCGCTGTAACCGCCGGCGAGTGCCGGACGAACTTGCCTGCAGACCCGCCGTCGCCCCGACGGCGCGGTCGCGATTCGACTCTCCCATCCATTTCGAAGAGGAGTCCCTGTCATGTCACGTCAATCGATCGCCGTCACCGCCTTCGCAGTCAGCGCGCTCGCCTGCGGCGCAGCAATGGCCGCAGACGACAAGAAGCCTATGGAAGACAAGACCGCCATGGAGAAGTGCTACGGCGTTTCGCTCGCCGGCAAGAACGACTGCAAGGCCGGGCCCGGCACCACCTGCGCCGGCACCGCGAAGGTCGACTACCAGGGCAACGCGTGGAAGTACGTCGCCAAGGGCACCTGCATGACGATCAAGACACCCAGGGGCATGGGTTCGCTGGCCGAGCTGAAAGGCTGACCATGACGCCGTCCGCGGGGCTCGGGCTCAAGCCCGATCATTTCGACGCGGCGCTCGAGTGCCGCGCGGACGGCCTGTGGTTCGAGGTCCACCCGGAGAACTACATGGCCGCCGGCGGGCCGCGAACGGCCTGGCTGCGCGCGATCCGCGAACGCCACCCGATCGCGCTGCATGGCGTCGGCCTGTCGCTGGCGGCAGACGCCGAGCCCGATCCGCTGCATCTGGAGCGGCTCGCCGCGCTGGCGCGGCAGCTCGGGCCGGTGCGAGTGTCCGAGCACCTGGCGTGGTCGGCCTGGCGCGGCATCTACCTGCCCGACCTGCTGCCGTTTCCGCGCACCGGCGCGGCGCTGGCGCGCATCGCGGCCAACGTCGGCCGCGTGCAGGACCGGCTCGGCCGGCGCATCGCGATCGAGAACCCGTCGCACTACCTGCGCATCGAGGGGCACGAATACGACGAGATCGCCTTCCTGACCGAACTGGCGCGGCATAGCGGATGCGCTCTGCTGCTCGACGTCAACAACGTGTTCGTCAGCGCCCGGAACCTCGGCTTCGATGCCACCGCGTGGATCGACGCGTTTCCGGGTGCGCTGGTCGACGAGATCCACCTCGCCGGGCATTCGCGCGACCCGCTGCATGGCGAGGCGCTGCTGATCGACTCGCACGACGCGCCGGTCGCCGACGGGGTCTGGGCACTGTACCGTCGCCTGGTCGAGCGGATCGGGCCGCGGCCGACGCTGATCGAGCGCGACGACAACCTGCCCGGCTTCGCGGAGCTGCTGCACGAACGGGCGCGTGCGCAGGCGATCCTCGAGGCGGTGCGACAGTGCACGCCTTCGCTGCCGCAGGCGGCATGAGAAACCCCGTGCCACCAGCCGCATCGCCGGGCAGGCCGTCCGCGCTCGCCGGGTTCCAGGATGCGTTCGTGTGCGCGCTGCGGGGCGGCGCACCGGCCCGCACCCGTCGGGCAACAGGCGAGACCGCCGATCCCGCGTGCGCCGGAACGGGCGATCGGTCGACGATCGACGGGCTGTGCCGACAGCCCGGTTTCGCGGTCTACCGCAATACGGTCATGACCGCCTGCCTCGATGCGCTGGCGGCCAACTACCCGGCCGTCGCGCGCCTGGTCGGTGACGAATGGTTCCGTGCGGCCGCGACCGTGTTCGTGCGGCATGCTCCGCCGTCGCACCCCTGCCTGTTCGACTACGGCGTTGGATTTGCGGATTTCCTCGCCGGCTTTCCGCCGGCGGCCGGACTGCCCTGGCTTCCGGACGTGGCACGACTCGATCGGCTCTGGGTCGAAGCGCACGTGGCCGCCGACGAAGCGCCCCTCGACGCCTCCCGCGTGGCGGCGCTGGCGCCGCCCGACCTCGCCTGCGCCGTGCTGGCGCCCAATGCGTCGGCGCGCTGGGCGTGGTTCGATCGCCATCCGGCCTGGAGCCTCTGGCGGCATGGCCGAGCCGACGCGCAGGCCGACGACGGCGCGCTGTACGAGCTGGTCTGGCAGGCCGAGGGGGCGTTGCTCGTGCGCGCCGGCGGCGCCGTCGAATCGATGGCGGCGAGCCGCGCCGAGTGTGCATTGCTCGAAGCCTGCGCGGCCGGGCGGCCGCTCATCCAGTGCGCCGCAGCGGCACTGGCCGACGATCCCGATGCCGATCTCGCCGCGTCGATGGCCAGGCTGCTGCGAGCCGGAGCGTTTGCGCGGCTGCATGTCCCGATTCCTGCCGAGGAGCACGTGAGATGAACCGCATGATCGCCGCCGATCCTGCCGCCGACGCGACCGATGGCCGTCGCATGCGATCCCCGACGCGCGCCGGCCCGTGGTCGCGCTGCTGCGACCTGATTGCGCGCCTGCTCAACGACAGCGTGCTTGCGCTGGTCGCGCGCATCGCGATTGCCGCGATCTTCTGGATGTCGGGCCGCACCAAGGTCGACGGCTGGCTCGACGTGTCGGCCGGCACCTACGCGCTGTTCGCCGACGAGTACCGCGTACCGCTGCTGCCGCCGGAACTCGCTGCGCAGCTCGCCACCTGGGCCGAGCACCTGTTTCCGGTCCTGCTCGTGCTGGGGCTGCTGACGCGCGCTTCCGCGCTTGCGCTGCTCGGCATGACCGCAGTGATCCAGTTCTTCGTCTACCCGGATGCCTGGCCGACCCACCTGTCCTGGGCAGGGTTGCTCGCGCTGCTGCTCGCTCGCGGCGGCGGCTCGCTGTCGCTGGATCGCCTGCTGGGCATCCGCTGAGTCCGCGACCGGGCAATCGATCACGGTGCGGCACGTCCGGGGCGCGATCCGTCGCCGTGAGAAAATCGTGCGATGCTGAGCACGATCCGCGAATTCTTCGAACGCCACATCGCTTCGACACCGGGCGACACGCCGGGGCACACGATCGAGTTGGCCACCGCGGCGCTGCTGGCCGAAGTGGTGCGCATCGACGGCCACAGCGGCGACGCCGAGCGCGCGATCGCGCTGCGCGCCATCAACGAGAAGCTCGGCCTGACGCCCGACGAGGCGGCCACGCTGCTCGACCTTGCGTCGCAGGAGGTGCGCCAGGCGACCGACTACTTCCAGTTCACGTCGCTGATCAACCGCCACTTTCCGCAGGAACGCAAGGTGCGCATGATCGAGCTGATGTGGCAGGTGGCCTATGCCGACGGCCGGCTCGACGACCACGAGTTGCACCTGATCCGCCGCATCGCCGACCTGCTGCACGTGCCGCACCACGACTTCATCGCCGCCAAGCTGCGCGCGCAACGCGCTCACACGCGCGGGGATTGACTGACGTTCAGGGAGGACTGAACCCTCTCCGGCTATCCGCGCAGCAACGCCGCGTGATGGCGCAGGTGGTCCTCGACGAAGGTCTGAACGAACCAGTAGCCGTGTCCGTAGCCCTCGCGCATGTTCAGCGTGAGCGGCGTTCCCGAAGCCTTGCACGCCTCGACCAGTCGGTCGGGAAGCAACTGCGCTGCGAGAAACTCGTCGGCCGTGCCCTGATCGACCAGGATCGGCGCGCCGAATCCGCGCCGCGCCGCCAGCTCGCTCGCGTCGTACTGCGCCCATTCGGCGCGGTCGTCGCCGAGGTAGCCGCCGAACGCCTTCTGCCCCCACGGGCACTGCGACGGCGCGGCGATCGGCGCCAGCGCCGACACCGAGCGGTAGCGCTCGGGATTGCGCAGCGCGCACACCAGCGCGCCGTGCCCGCCCATCGAGTGCCCGAAGATGCCCTGGGCGGTGCCTGCGGGAAACTGCTGCGCAAGCAGCACCGGCAGTTCCTGCGTGACCCAGCTGTACATGTGGTAGTGCTTCGACCACGGCGCATACGTGGCGTCGACGTAGAAGCCGGCGCCCAGCCCGAAATCCCAGTGCGCGTCGTCGCCGGGCAGGCGCACGCGCGGGCTGGTGTCGGGCGCGACCAGCATCAGGCCCAGCTCGGCCGCCACGCGCTGCGCGCCGGCCTTGATCGCGAACGTCTCCTCTGTGCACGTGAGCCCTGCCAGGTAGTAGAGCACCGGCACGCTGCCCGTGGCCGCCTGCGGCGGACGATAGACCGCAAATCGCATTTCGGCGCGGCAGACCTCCGAGCGGTGCGCGTAGAAGCCTTGCACGCCGCCGAAGCAGGCGTGCTCGGCGAGCACCCGCAGGCCGGTGTCGCCGGCCATCAGTACACCACCACGCTGCGGATCGATTCGCCGCTGTGCATCAGGTCGAACGCCTGGTTGATGTCGGCCAGCGGCATCGTGTGCGTGATCAGGCTGTCGATGTCGATCCTGCCGTCCATGTACCAGTCGACGATCTTCGGCACGTCGGTGCGTCCGCGCGCGCCGCCGAACGCGGTGCCTTTCCACACGCGCCCGGTGACGAGCTGGAACGGCCGCGTCGTGATCTCCTGCCCGGCACCGGCCACGCCGACGATCACCGACACGCCCCAGCCGCGGTGACAGCATTCGAGCGCCTGGCGCATCAACTGCACGTTGCCCACGCACTCGAAGCTGTAGTCGGCGCCGCC
>CAZBTE010000070.1:0-9469 GCA_964494665.1 uncultured Limnobacter sp. | reverse complement strand
CTGGATGCCGTGGCGGCGCGCCCACGCCACCATGCGCGCGGCCTCGTCGCCGGCCTTCACCGAGCCGAGCCCGATTTCGCCCAGCAGCTTCACGCCGGCGGCGGCCAGTTCGGCGAAGTCGGATTCGACCATGCCCTTCTCGAGCACCGGCGCACCGGCCAGCACCTTGACCCCGGCGCCGACGCCGGCCGCGCGCATGCCGTCGAACGCGCGCTGCGCGGTGATCGCCAGCGCCTTGACGCCGAGCACGTCCTTCGGTCGACCCGGCAGGTGGACTTCGCCGGCCGACACCATTGTCGTGACGCCGCCGTGCAGGCACGACTCGATCCAGCCGAGCTGGTTCTGGCGCGGCGTCCAGTCGCCGAACACCGGATGCACGTGCGAGTCGATCAGCCCCGGCGCCAGCGCGGTGCCGCGCGCGTCGATCAGGCGCGCCGGCGCGCCGGTATCGCAGTCGGCTTCGCGCCCGACCGCGGCGATGATGCCATCGTCGATCACCACCGTGTCGGCATCGAGGATTGGCCGGTCGATGTCACCCGAGAGCATCAGTCCGACGTTGCGGATCACGACCTTCCCGGACTTCCCGGCAGATGCGGCAATCGCCATCTCGTTCCTCCTGCATGCGTGGGGCCGCGCGGAGCCTGGCCCGCGCGGCAGGTGTCAAACAGCCAGGTACTGCCGGCGCACCTCCTCGTCGGCGTCCAGCTCGGCCATCGCGCCGGCGAACCTGACCTGTCCCTTCTCGAGCACGTAGGCGCGGTCGCTGACGGCCGCCGCGAACGGCACGTTCTGTTCGGACAGCAGCACCGACAGGCCCTGCTTCTTCAGCTCGACGATCATGTCGGCCATCTGCTCGACGATGACCGGCGCCACGCCTTCGGAAGGCTCGTCGAGCAGCACCAGGCGCGGATTGCCCATCAGGGTGCGCGCCACGCTCAGCATCTGCTGTTCGCCGCCGCTCATGCGACCGCCGAGGCGATCGGGCATCTTCCCGAGGTTGGGGAACAGCGCGAACAGGCGCTCGGCGGTCCAGCTGGGCGCCCCGGCGCGCGCCGGACGTCGGCCGACGTCGAGATTCTCCAGCACCGTGAGATCGGTGAAGATGCGCCGGTCCTCGGGCACGTAGCCAAGGCCGGCCCGGTTGATGCGGTACGGCTCGAGCGCGTCGATGGGTTCGCCGGCGAAACGGATCTCGCCGCGGCGCGACGCGAGCAGGCCCATGATCGCCTTCATCGTGGTGCTCTTGCCGGCGCCGTTGCGGCCCATCAGCGCGACCACCTCGCCGTCGCCGATCTCCAGGTCGACGCCGAACAGCACCTGCGCACGCCCGTACCAGGCGTCGAGCTGCCGCACCGACAGCAGCGGCGCGCTCACGGCGCGCTCCCGGCTGTGCCGCCCGCCGCGCGGGTGCCCGCCTTGACCAGCCTGCCGCTGCCGAGGTAGACCTCGCGCACCGCCTCGTCGTCGCGGATCGCATCGGGCTCGCCCTGCGCGATCAGCACGCCGCGCGCGAGCACCATCACGCGGTCGGCGTGCGCGAACACCACGTCCATGCTGTGCTCGGTGAACAGCACGCCGATGCCGCGCTGCTTGACCAGCTCGCGCGTGAGCCGCATCAGCGCGTTGCGTTCCTGCGGCGCCATGCCGGCGGTAGGCTCGTCCATCAGCAGCAGCGACGGCTGGTTGGCCAGCGCGATCGCCAGCTCCACCGTCTTGATGTCGCCGTACGCGAGCGTGCTGCACGGCTCGTCGGCACGCTCGCGCAGCCCCACTGCGGCGAGCAGCTCGAGTGCCTCGGCACGATGCAGCGACGCCGCACGCGGCCAGAAGCGGAACAGCTCGCCGCGATGCGACAGCAGCGCCATCTGGACGTTCTCGACCACGGTCATCGACGCGTAGGTCGCCGCCACCTGAAACGTTCGCCCCACGCCCAGCCGCCAGATCTCGCGCGGCTGCAGCCCCGCGATCTCGCGGCCGGCCAGCACGACGCTGCCCGCATCGGGCGCGAGCTGCCCGTTGATCATGTTGAAGCAGGTCGACTTGCCCGCCCCGTTGGGCCCGATCATTGCCAGCAGCTCGCCGGCGGCGAGCTCGAAGCTCACGCCGTCGACCGCCTGCACGCCACCGAACGCCTTGCGCAGCCCGCGCACCTGCAGCAGCGCCGTCACGGCGTCGCTCCGGCGCTGGCGCGCACGCGGGCACTGCGCCGCCACTGGATGCGATCGCGCAGTGCCAGCATGCCGCCGACGATGCCCTGCGGGAACGCGAGCACCAGCACGAGGATTGCCAGGCCGAGCAGCGCGCGCCAGTAGTCGGTGGCGCGAGCCACCGAGTCCTGCAGCCAGGTGAACACCGCGGCGCCGACGATCGGTCCGAACAAGGTCTGCACGCCGCCCAGCAGCACCATCACCAGGCCGTCGATCGAGCGCACGACGTGGATCGTCTCCGGCGAGATCGAGCCCTTGCCGAACGCGAACAGTGCACCGGCCAACCCGCAGAACAACCCTGCGACCATGAAACCCGTCCAGTGAACGCGGATCACGCCGATGCCGGTGCTCTCGGCGCGCAGCGGCGAATCGCGTCCAGCGCGCATCGCGTAGCCGAACGGCGAGAACAGCATGCGGCGCAGCGCGAACAGGCCGGCGCCGACGAGCACGAGCGTCAGGTAGTAGTAGGCGGTCTTGGAGGCAAAACGTTCCGACGGCCAGATGCCGACCATGCCGTTGCTGCCGCCGGTGACGTCGTCCCACTGGTAGACGATCGACCAGACGATCTGTGCGAAGGCGAGCGTGAGCATCGCCAGGTACACGCCCGACAGGCGCACCGCGAACCACCCGAACAGCGCGGCACCGGCCAGCGCGGCCAGCGGCGCCAGTGCCAGCGCCAGCTCCATCGGCAAGGACAAACCCGTGAGCAGCGCCGCCGCGCCGTAGGCGCCGAGCCCGAAGTACGCCGCGTGACCGAACGAGTGCATGCCGCCCGGGCCCATGATGAAGTGCAGGCTGGCCGCGAAGAGCACCGCGATCAGGATGTCGATCATCAGCACGGTGAAGTACGGGAAGGCGTCGGCGGCCATTGGCAGCACCAGCAGCACCGCCACCAGCGCGCCCACCGCGAGCACGCCTGCGCGCGACATCGACCGCATCGGCGCCTCCGCGGCGGCGGCGCTGCGCACCGTACCCTGGGGCGTTCCGAGCAGGCCCCAGGGTCGCCAGATCAGCACTGCGGCCATGACCAGGAACTCGACCACCAGCGTGAGCTTGGAGAACGCGAACGGCGTGCCGAAGATCTCGACGGTGCCGATGCCGTAACAGATCGCCTTGATCTCGGCGATGATCAGCGCGGCCAGGTAGGCGCCCGGAATGCTCCCCATGCCCCCCACCACCACCACCACGAAGGCGTCGCCGATCGTGGTGAGGTCCAGTGCCAGGTGGGCCGGTTCGCGCGGCAGCTGCAGTGCGCCGCCCAGCGCCGCCAGCGCCGAGCCGAGCGCGAACACGCCGGTGAACAGCCACGCCTGGTTCACGCCCAGCGCACCGACCATCTCCCGGTCCTGCGTGGCGGCGCGGATCAGCACGCCGAGCCGGGTGCGCCGCAACAGCAACCACAGCAATGCGAGCACGGCCGGGCCCACGAAGATCAGGAACAGGTCGTACTGCGGAAACTGCCGGCCGAGGATCTCCACCGCGCCCTTCATGCCGGGCGCCTTGGGGCCGAGCAGGTCGTCCGGCCCCCAGATCGCCAGCGCGGCGTCGCGCAGCATCAGCACCACCGCGAAGGTCGCCAGCAGCTGGAACAGCTCGGGCGCGCCGTAGATCCTGCGCAGGATCAGCAACTCGATCAACGCGCCCAGCAGGCCGACCGCCAGTGCGGCCAGCAGGATCGACAACCAGAACGCCAGCGCGCCCTGCCCGAGCCACTGGCCGAAGAACCCCGTGAGCGAATACGCGACGTACAGCCCGACCATGAACATCGAGCCGTGCGCGAAGTTGACGATGCGCGTGACCCCGAAGATCAGGGACAGGCCGACGGCGATCAGGAACAGCGTCGACGCGCCGGCCAGCCCGTTGAGCAGCTGGACCGCGAATCCGGAGAGCATTCGGCGGGAACCGCGCGCTTCAGTCGGCCGGACGCAGCTTGCGGGTTTCCTCCCGGCTCGGCAGCACCGCGGCGCCGTCGACGTAGCGATAGTCCTTCATAACGCCCTTGCCGTCGCGCACCGTGGTGAGCCCGACGTAGGCGCCCATCGTGGCCTGGTTGTCCTCCGGGCGATAGGTCATCGGCCCGAACGGCGTATCGACCGCCAGGCCCTCGAACGCGGCGATCAGTTTCTCGGTGTCGGTGCTGCCGGCCTTGCGGATGCCGGCGGCGAGCGACATCATCGACGAGTAGCCGACGATCGAGCCCAGGCGCGGATAGTCGTTCCAGCGCTTCTGGTAGGCCTCGAGGAAGCGCTTGTGATGCGGCGTGTCGATGCCGTACCACGGGTAGCCGGTGACGATCCAGCCTTCGGGCGCCTCGTCGCGCAGCGGGTCGAGGTACTCGGGCTCGCCCGACAGCAGGCTCACCACCGCACGGTCCTTGAACAGGCCGCGCGTGGTGCCTTCGCGCACGAACTTCGCGAGATCGGCGCCGAACAGCACGTTGAAGATTGCATCGGGCTTCGCGTCGGCCAGTGCCTGCACCACCGCGCCGGCGTCGACGCGGCCCAGCGCCGGCGCCTGCTCGGCGACGAACTCGACGTCGGGCTGCGCGGCCTTCAGCAGCTCCTTGAAGGTGGCCGCGGCCGACTGGCCGTATTCGTAGTTCGGATAGACGATCGCCCAGCGCTTCTTCTTGAGCTTCGCGGCGTCGGGCACCAGCATCGCCGTCTGCATGTAGGTGGTGGGACGCAGCCGGAAGGTGTAGCGGTTGCCATTCTGCCAGGTGATCTTGTCGGTGAGCGGCTCGGCGGCGAGGAAGAACACCTTGCGCTGCTTCGCGAAGTCGGTCACCGCGAGCCCGATGTGTGACAGGAAGGTGCCGAAAATCATGTCGACCCGCTCGCGCGACACCAGCTCTTCGGCCACGCGCACCGCGTCACCCGGATTGCCGTTGTCGTCGCGCGAGACCACCTCGACCTTGCGCCCGAGCAGTCCACCGCCGGCGTTGATCTCCTCGAGCGCCAGCTCCCAGCCCTTCTTGTACGGATCGAGGAACGCGGGCTGCGCCTTGTAGCTGTTCAGCTCGCCGATGCGGATCGGCGCCTGCGCCTGCGCGCCGGCCGCCACTCCGAGGCCCAGCGCCACGAACAGCGCGCCCCATGACAGTGTCTTCTTCATGCTGATCTCCGTCTCAAGACCGATCGAACCAACGTGCAGCACGGCCCGCGCCCGGCGGGCCGGCGCACGGCTAACGCAGGCCGTCCTTGCCTTCGATTTCGTGCTTCTGCAGCCCGCCGATGCGCGCCAGCGGCCGGCCGCTGTCGGTGACCGCCACCGCCACCACGATCTCGCCGGCGCGCGGCGCATCGGGCACGCGCGCCTCGATCGCATCGAAATGACTGCGCACGAAGGCGGCGTCCTTGTGCCCGAGCGGCACGTCGATCGCCGTGCCCGGCCCGCCCATCTTCTTCGCCGACGGCACCAGCGCAGCGCCCTTCTCCACCGCCTTGCGCAGGGGCGCGCCGAGCTTCGGATGCAGGATCGCCGCCGCGTGCTCGAGTTCGCCCTGCTCGCCGACGATGGCCGCCTTGCCGTAGCTCTCGGCCTGCCCGGGCTCGATGCCGAGCGCCTCGACGCAGCGCGCACCGAGCGCGCCGCCGAGTTCCTCGCCGATGGCGATCAGCTCGTCGAGCTGTTCGACGTAGCGGCCCGCGCACGGATTGGCGATCACCGCGATCGCCAACGCACGCCGCGTCGGTGGCTCGATACGGCGCCCCATCTCGATGCGGGTCTCGTCGACGGTGACGATCAGCTTGCGAATGTCGGCCGCCATCGGCTGCTCCTGTCCCATGATGGACGTGGCGCGCTCAGCGCAACCCGTCCTCGCCCTTGATCTGGTCGGCACGCAGGCCGCCGACCCGTTCGTGAATCCGCGCGCCGGTGCTCATCGCGAGAAAGAACACGATCTCGTCACCCGCCGGCGCGCCCGGCACGCCCACCTCGATGGTGTCGAAGTGGCTGCGCACGTAGCTGGCGTTCACGTGCGTGAGCGGAATGTCGATGCGCGCGCCGCGCCCGCCCACCTTGGTGTTCGACGGCACGATCGCCTTCGTGCTCACGCCGCACCCCTCGAGCAACTCGCGCATCGCGTAGCCGCCGGGAACGTGCCACAGGTGACCGTGCTCGGATTCGCCGTCCACGCCGACGATGCCGCCCTTGCCGTAGGACTGGATCGCCACGGGCTCGATGCGCATCGCAGCCAGCAGCCGCTGCGCGAGCTCGACGCCGAGCGGCTTCAGCGCATCCATCATCGGCACGATGTCGGGCTCGTGGCGCCCGGCGTAGGGGTTGGCCAGCACGACCGCGAGCACGCCGCGGCGTTGCGGGCGCGCGGCGCGCGGTCCGAATTCGTGGAAGGTGTCCTCGACCTGTGTCCAGATGCGGCGGATCTCGATCATGCCGGCGCCTCGATGCAGTGATCGGCGACGATACGCGAACGTCCCTGCAGCGACAACATCGCCTGCACGGCGAGCCCCTGCCCGATGCAGCGGCGCGCGAAGCGCTCGCCGTGCGCCAGCGCCGCGTCCACCGCCGCGGGCGGCAGCGCGCCGACCGCCACCGTGACCTGCCGATCGCCCAGGTCGGTGTCGTCGCGCAGCGCCGAGGCCGGCGCGCGGCGCACCAGCGGATGCGCGACGTCGACCGCGTTGGCGATCATCGTGGCGGCCGCGTCGGCCTGCGCCGCGTTGCCCGCCAGCACCGTGACGGCATCGGCGATGCCGAACGAGAAGCTGCGTCCGCGCCAACCCGACGTGGCGATGCCGCGCGGCGCATCGTCGTGCGCGATGCGCAGCCTTGCACCGATCGCGGGTGCCTCGACGTCGGCGACTACGCCGACGTCGACCGCGTTGCCGGGAGCCAGGTACAGCGCGATATCGCCGCCGTTGTCGACCCACGCGCGCCGGATGCCGGTGCGCGCGAAGCAGGCGGCGATCTCCTGCGCGACGCTGCCGGCCACCGCCGCCATCGGCGTGACGAACAGGCCGAAGCGCTCGGCGTAGGGCCGGCACGCGTCGACCATGCGCCGCGCGATCGGGCCGCGCACGCTCGGGCGGTGCGCACGTTGCGAACCCGGCGGCGCGCACGGCGCGCGCAGCAGCGCCAGTTCGCCCACCAGCTCGTCGAGCGTCCCGGCAAAGCGCGTCCACGCAGCGTCGACGGCTGCCTGCACCGCAGCGGCCTCGCCCTGCGCACCGATCAGCAGATCGATCGGCCCGTGCTGGAAGTGCCAGCGCCCGTCGGCGAGCCGGGCGCGCAGCGCGGCGCCGCTCATCGTCCGGCGCTCCCCTGCACGCCGGCCGGCGGCCACGGGTTGAGCGGCAGCGCGTCGATGACGCGATGCCGCTCTCCGGCCACGATCTCCTCGATGCGGCGCACCCGATCGACGTGCCCGCCCAGCGCCGCATAGGCGTCGCGGCGCATCGTGAACTCGATCGGCGCGACGATGGCCGGCGTGGGCACGCTGCCGAACGAATTGGCCGGCATGCGCGTGACGTCGACCATCACCGTGATGCCGCCACCCGGCCACACGTAAGCCGGCGCACCGCCGCAGGTGACGTTGGTGAGCAGGTCCTTGATCGAGCGCGTGAGCAGCACCGGATTCTCGGTGACGCCGGCGCGCAGGCTGCCGCCCGCACCGCCCACGAACAGCACGGTGGCGAGCGCCGGCTCGCAGTTCTCGCCGATGCGCTCGACCACGCGGCGCACCGCCTCGGGCATCGGCGCCCTCACCGGGCGCAGCGCCTCGTCGAGCTCGAACCACTCGGCGTGCTCGCCGGTGGTCGACACCATCAGCAGCCGCAGCCCCGGACGCGCCAGCTTCGAGTCCCAACCCTCGATGATCGACAACGGATCCTCGATGTCGGTGCCGCCCCAGCCGGTTCCGGGATTGGCCACCTGGAAGTAGCGCCCCGGCGTGGACTTGCGCCCGCGGATGCGGATGCCCGACGGCACGAGGCCGAGGCAACGCCCGGCCTGGTGCTCGGTGAGCACGCCGGTGATGTGGTCGTCGACCACCACCACCTCGTCGACGTGGCCGTGCCACTGGCGCGCGAAGATCCCGATCGTCGCTGAGCCGCAGCCCACGCGCATGCGCTGCTCCTCGACGCCGTTGATGCGCGGTGCGCATCCTGCCTGCACGGTGAGTTGCGCGCCGCCCTCGATTTCCAGGTCGACCGCCGCACGGTTTCCGAGCTGCATCATCAGCTCGCAGGTGACGCGGCCCTCCTTCTTCGATCCGCCGGTGAGGTGGTGCACGCCGCCGAGCGACAGGAACTGCGAGCCGTATTCGATCGTGGTCACGTGGCCGACCGCCTCGCCGCGATGGCGCACCGTGGCCTGCTCGGGCCCCAGGTAGCGGTCGGTGTCGATCTTCACCTTGAAGCTGCAGTAGCTGAAGATGCCCTCGGTCACGACAGTGACCATGTCCACGCCCTCGTGGCGGCTGCCGACGATGAAGGGCGCCGGCTTGTAGTCCGGATAGGTGGTGCCCGCGCCGACGCCGGTCACGAACACCGGCGCGTCGTTCAGCAGCGCGCCGTTCCACGCCTCGATCGTGCCCGGCACCACCTCGACGCCCGGGCGCGCGAGCAACAGCACCGGATCGGTGCGCGTGAGCACGCCGCCCACGTTGCCCCAGCGGTCGCACGCGCCCAGCCTGCCCTCGCTGATCTGGCACAGCACCGGACAGGCGTCGCACTGGATCTTGTCGGCGGCCATCTTCTCCGGCGCGCGCGCGGCCACCACCTCGGCAACCGGCTTTGCCGGTTCGTCGGGCGCATCGAACTGCTCGCCGATCGCATTCGAACCGAGTCGCTGGTTCATCGGGATGCCCCCTCGCGCAGCGCCGCACGCAGGCGGTCCGGCGTCACCGGCACTTCGGCCATGCGTACGCCGGTGGCATGATGGATCGCGTTCAGGATCGCCGGCGCCGTGGCCACCAGCGCCGGCTCGCCGACGCCCTTGGCGCCGTACGGTCCGAGCGGCTCGGCGTCCTCGACCAGGTGCACGGTGATCGGCGGAATGTCGCCCACGGTGGGGATCAGGTAGTCGTGCAGGTTGTCGGTGCGCCCGGCGTGATACTCCTCCATCAGCGCCATGCCCAGCCCCTGCGCAATGCCACCGTGGACCTGGCCTTCGACCTGCGTGGGGTTGATCGCCCGCCCCACGTCGTGCGCGGCGTGGATCGCCAGCACGCGCACGGTTCCGAGCGCGATGTCCACCTCGACCTCGGCGAACTGCGCCGCGAAGCCGTAGGTCGCGTACGG
>CAZBTE010000069.1:0-9535 GCA_964494665.1 uncultured Limnobacter sp. | reverse complement strand
CAGCCTTCACGCTGCGCTCCTTCACGTGCCCGAAGCCGCGGATCTCCTCGGGCAGTGACGCGATGCGCACCGCCAGCGGCAGGCGCTCGCGGTCGAGCGTGGCGAGCAGCCGTTCGAGGTCGGCCTCGTAGTCGGCGACCAGCTGGCGCTCCATGCGCCGCTCGGCACTGCGCCCGAACGGGTCGAAGGCGGTGCCACGCAGGCGGCGCAGGCGCGCGAGCAGCCCGAAAAGCCTGAACATCCACGCTCCGTACTCGCGCTTGACCAGTTCGCCCGTCGCGTTGCGTTTCGCCAGCAGCGGCGGCGCGAGGTGGAAGCCGAGCCGGAAGTCGCCCTCGAAGCGCTCGTTCAGTCGCGCCATGAACGCGCCGCTGGTGTACAGCCGCGCCACCTCGTACTCGTCCTTGACCGCCATCAGCTTGAACAGGTTGCGCGCAACCGCCTCGGTGAGCGCCAGCGGCCCCGCGCCGACCAGCGCGCGCTCGGCCGCCTTCACGCGCTCGACCGTGCCAGCGTAGCGACGCGCGTAGCGCTCGTCCTGGTAGTCGGCCAGCTCGTCGATGCGCCGCGCGACGAGTTCGTCGAGCGAGCCCGAGAGCCGGCGCGACACCGGCGGCGCACCTGCAGGCTCGATCGCCGCTTCGACACGCGCCGGATCGACCGCCGCGACCCGACCCCACGCGAACGCCGCCTTGTTCTGCTCGATCGCCACGCCGTTGAGCTCGATCGCGCGTTCGATCGCCGCCGCCGACAGCGGGACCAGCCCGAGCTGCCACGCGTAGCCGAGCATGAACGGATTGGCCGCGATCGCATCACCCAGAATCGCGCCGGCCAGCCGCGTGCCGTCGACGAACCACGCGCGATCCTCGCCCACCGCGCCGGTGATCGCAGCCCGCATCGCGTCGAGCGGAAACGCCCAGTCGGGATTGCGCGTGAACTCGGCGGTCGGGACGCTGGCGACGTTGGCCACCACGCGCGTGCGGCCGGCACCCATGCGCGCCAGCGCCTCGCGGCCGGCCGCGACGACCACGTCGCAGCCGAGCACGGCGTCGGCCGCAGCGACGCCGATGCGCGGCGCATACAACGGCTCGCCCGCTTCGGCGAAGCGAACGAAGCTCATCACGGCACCATTCTTCTGCGCCAGGCCGGTGACGTCGAGCACGGTGACGCGCTTGCCTTCCAGGTGCGCGGCCATGCCCAGCAGTTGCCCGATCGTGACAACACCGGTGCCGCCGATGCCGGCCACCAGCAGGCCGTAGCCGCCGCGCACCGGCGGCAGCGCCGGCTCGGGGAGCCCGGCGGCCGGCGTTGCTGCAACCTCCGGCACCAGCGCGGCATGACGGCGCAGCCGCCCACCGTGTACCGTGACGAAGCTCGGACAAAACCCCTCGATGCACGAGAAGTCCTTGTTGCACGACGACTGGTTGATCGCGCGCTTGCGCCCGAACTCGGTCTGCACCGGCTCGATCGACACGCAGTTGGACTGCACGCCGCAGTCGCCGCACCCCTCGCACACCGCCTCGTTGATGAACACGCGCCGCGGCGGGTCGGGGAATTCGCTGCGCTTGCGTCGGCGCCGCTTCTCGGCCGCGCAGGTCTGGTCGTAGATCAGCACCGACACGTCCGGGTATTCGCGCAGCGCGCGCTGCACCTCGTCGAGCCGGCTGCGGTGATGCACCTCGACGTCGGCGTCGAAATAGCCGGACGGATACTTGTTCGGCTCGTCGGTGACCACCACCACCTTGCGCACGCCCTCGGCGCGCACCTGCTGCGCGATCATGCGCGGCGTGAGCTGGCCATCGTGCTTCTGGCCGCCGGTCATCGCCACCGCGTCGTTGAACAGGATCTTGTAGGTGATCGGCGTCTTCGTCGCCACCGCATGGCGGATCGCCAACGACCCCGAGTGGAACCAGGTGCCGTCGCCGAGGTTCTGGAACACGTGTTGCGTGTCGCTGAACGGCGCCTGTCCGACCCAGGTCATGCCCTCGCCGCCCATGTGCGTGAAGGTGGCAGTCGAGCGGTTCATCCACATCGCCATCGTGTGGCAACCGATTCCTGCCAGAGCGCGCGAGCCCTCCGGCACGCGGGTCGACGTGTTGTGCGGGCAGCCCGAGCAGAAGTACGGGATGCGCTCGGTGGCGATCGGCGCGGTCGCGCTCGTCTGCTTCGCGTCCAGTCGCGCCAGCTGCGCGTCGATGCGCGTGATCAGCTCCGCCGACAGCGCACCGCGCGCGTCTGCAGGGCGTTCGGCCCATCGCCTGAGCCGGCCGGCGATCAGCCGCGCGCACGAGGCGGGCGAGAGCTCGCCGTAGTCCGGCACCAGCGCCGCACCGTGTTCGTCGGTCTTGCCGACCACGCGCGGGC
This sequence comes from uncultured Limnobacter sp., assembly GCA_964494665.1. Lineage (GTDB taxonomy): Bacteria > Pseudomonadota > Gammaproteobacteria > Burkholderiales > Burkholderiaceae_E > Zeimonas. The sequence goes on along the minus strand of CAZBTE010000069.1, from coordinate 7,171 downwards.
GCTCGGCGAGCGGATAGAGCGCTTCCTTCAACTGCGACTCGATCAGCGCGCGCTTCTCCTCGACCACCAGCAGCTCTTCGCAGCCGGCCGCGAAGCCGCGCAGCCCCTCGGGTTCGAGCGGCCAGGGCATCGCCACTTTCCACACCTTCAGGCCGGCCGCGCGCGCGCTCGCCTCGTCGATGCCAAGGTCGGCCAGCGCCTGCATCACGTCGAGCCAGCTCTTGCCGGTGCTGACGATGCCCAGCCGCGCCGGTTCGCCGTCGGGGCGGCCGAACGCGTGCGCATCGAGCCGGTTGGCGCGCGCGTACGCGAGCGCTGCGGGCAGCTTCCAGCGCGTGAGCCGTTCCTCGAGCTGCACGAACGAATCGTCGGGCCAGCGCAGGTTCAGGCCGCCTGGGGGCATCGGCACGCCTTCCGGCAACGTGATGACGCAGCGCGACGGCGACACGTCGACGATGCCGCCGGTCTCGATGGTGTCGGTGACTGCCTTCAGCGCGATCCACAGGCCCGAAAAACGCGACATCGCGAAGCCGTGCAGGCCGAGGTCCAGGTACTCCTGCACCGCAGCAGGCGCGAGGATCGGCATCCCGACCGCCTGGAACACGAAGTCGGTCTGCGCGGCCATGGTCGAGGACTTCGCGCCGTGATCGTCGCCGGCCACCGCCAGAACGCCGCCGTGGCGCGAAGTGCCCGCCTGGTTCGCATGGCGCAGCGCGTCGCCGCTGCGGTCGACACCCGGACCCTTGCCGTACCAGATGCCGAACACGCCGTCGTACTTCGCACCCGGAAAAGCCTGGAGCTGCTGCGTACCCCAGATCGCGGTGGCCGCGAGATCCTCGTTCAGCCCCGGAACGAAGCGCACGTGATGCGCGTCGAGCTGGCGCTGCGCCTTCCACAGCGCCTGGTCGTAACCGCCCACCGGCGAACCGCGATAGCCCGAGATGTAGCCGGCCGTGTTCAGGCCGCCGGCAAGGTCACGCTGGCGCTGCATCAGCGGCAGGCGCACCAGCGCCTGCGTGCCGGTGAGATACACCAGCCCGTCGGTCGCGTCGTAGCGATCCTCCAGCGAAACGTCGCGCAGCATCGGGTCGGCCGGTGCGTTCATCGTGGTCTCCCTGGTGAGCGCGTGCGCGTCGCGATTCAGCGGATCTCGCCGCCCAGCGCGCGCACGCCCGCCTCGAGGCGCGCGCAGGCCGCGTCGAGCCACTGCACCGCCCCCTTGACGCCGAGTTCGATGTGCCGGCGCACGCCGTCCTCGCCCACCGACGGCAGGCTGAAGACGCGGACCCCGGGGAACGCGCGCTCGATCTCCTCCATCAGCGGCGTGGCCGTGGACTCGGCGAGCTCGTAGACGAGGAACGAGCGCTCGCCGTGGCGCTCGCGATGGAACAGGTGCTCGAAGTGCGTATCGAGCACCGCTTCGATCATGGGCCACGCCATGACCGGAAAGCCGGGTACGAAGAAGTGGTTGCGGATCGCGAAGCCCGGTATGCGATTGAACGGGTTCGGCACGATCTGCGCACCTGCCGGGAACTCGCCCATCTTCAGGCGTTGCCGGTTCTCCGGCAGCGTCATGTCGGCGCTGCCGCGACCTTCGCGCGCCGTCTCGGCGGTGCGCTCGGCGATGAGCTGCGCCGCCTGCGGATGCAGCACCAGTTCGACGCCGAGCGCAGCCGCGGCCGCGTGGCGCGTCTGGTCGTCGGGCGTGGCGCCGATGCCGCCGCAGCAGAACACTGCGTCGCCCGACGCGAAGCTGCGCGCCAGCACCGCGGTGAGCTGCGGGCGCTCGTCGCCCACGTAGTGCGCCCAGGACAGGCGCAGGCCGCGCCCGCCGAGCATCTCGACCACGCGCGCGAAGTGCTTGTCCTGCCGCTTGCCCGACAGGATCTCGTCGCCGACGACGATCAGTCCGAAGTTCATGCCCCGGCCGCCACGACCTGCTGCGCCGATCGTTGCTCGCGCAGTACCGCCAGCGAATAGTGGCTGAAGGCCAGCGCCGAGAGCACCGGCGTGATCAGGAACAGCGGCGGGATGTAGTTGAGCGCCGTCACCAGCAATGCCAGCAGGAAGTATTCGCGGCGCCGCGCCACGATCGTCTCCCGGCGCTCGGCCGGTGACGCGTGCTCCACCAGGCTGTCGAAGCGCATCACGCGCGCGGTGAGCCAGCTCCACCACAACCACGGAACGATCAGCGCCAGCGGCGGAATCAGCCACAGCGGCAGCGACGCGACGTAACCGGCGGCGAACAGCAGCGACGTCGACAGCGCGTTCCACACGCTGGCGGCGATCGACATCGAGCCTCGCTGCGACACGTCGCGATAGGTACCGCCGCCGAGATGACGGATCACAACCGGCATCGCCAGCACTGCCACCAGTACCACCGCCGTGGCGAACATCACGGGCACCACCAGCAGCAGCGCAACCAGCGCCGGGATCCACTCGCCCAGCCCGCTCACGCCGTGGCTGCTCGCCCACGCGTCGAGGCGCGCCAGCGGTCCGCTTCCGAACATCCAGCCCTGCAGCAGGTCGGTCAGGGGCGTCCAGACGAGCAATGCGGTGAGGATCCAGAAGACGATCGCGAGCAGGAACGGGCCGATCAGCAGCGCCAGCATCTTCGGGTGCAGCTGGCTCACGATGGCGCGACCGAACGCGGTCAGGATTCGTTGCATCGCCCAATGATACCGGGCACCTGCGCCCCGGCCGTTGCGCAACAGCGTTTCACGCGCGCAGTCGGCCGCCTGCTGCCGCCCGTCGCACCGATGGGCGGGCACAGGGTGGCCGCCGTTACGCTGGCGCGAACCGCTGCCAGCGTCATACCAGCCCGTGCAACCGCCTGGCAGCGTCACGTGCCCGACATGGTGAACCTGCTGGTACTGCTCAGATTCGAGGTGCTCGACGGCCCCGCCACGGCGTTCGAGCAGGCGCTGCTCGCCTATGCCGCGCGCGTGCGCGAGAGCGGCGGGCAGGTCGTCGCCCGCGAGGCCGACCAGCTGCTGGTGTGCCTCACCGACATGCGCTGGGGCCTGCAGTCGCTGCGCAACCTGCTGGCGCAGGCACGCCGGAGCGGCTTCGCGGTGCGCGCCGCGATCGTGCAGGCCGTGCTCGCGCGCGTCGAGCCGGACGGCCACGGTCCGGGATTCACGGCACGCACGCTCGATACGCTGCTGCGCCTGTCCGGCCACGTGGGGCGCCAACAGGTCGGCATCACGCCGAAGCTGCTGAGCCTGATCGAGCTGAGCGCGCCCGAGTTCGCCAGCCTGTTCGAGGCGGCCGATGCACCAGTGCCGGCGCTACCCGGGGAAGTGCGCCCGCAGCCGGTCCTGCTGATGGCGGGCTGACCAGGCGCTCACGCGCGCAACGCCTCGAGCACCTTGTGCAGGCGCCGCGCCGACACCGGCATCGGCGTGCGCAGCTCCTGCGCGAACAACGACACGCGCAGCTCCTCCAGCAGCCAGCGCAGCTCCTCGAGGCCTGCGTCGGCCTGGCCGCGCCGCTGGGCCGCGAGGCGCTGCCAGCCTTGCAGCAACGGCGCCAGCTCGGCCTGCTTGTGCGCATCGCGCGCCGGATCGTCGCGCAACTTGTCGAGCCGGGCGCCGATCGCCTTCAGGTAGCGCGGCAGGTGGCGCAGCTGTGCCGCCGGCGTGGTGGTGACGAACCGTTTGGGCAGCAACGCCTGGAGCTGCGCCTGGATGTCGGCCACGGCCGCAGGGAACGCGCGCGCAGCCGCGAGCCGGCGCACCACGGCCGCATGCTCGGCGAGGATCTCGCCGAGGGTGCGCGCCAGCTCCTGGCCGACCAGGTTCAGCCGCGGGCGCGCGTCGGCCACGCGCGCTGCGAACGATGCCGTGTCGTTCGGCAGCGGCTCGCCCAGGCAGGTGCGAGCCAGCAGCGCAGCCACCATCTCGCGGCGCAGGTCCTCGGCGCCGCCGAACGCGGCGTACAGCAGCGACATGCGCTGGAAGTCGGGAATGTTCCTTTCGAAGTATTTCAGCGGCTCGCGCAGCGCGATGGCGAACAGGCGCGCGAGCCCGCCGCGGTGCGTTGCTGCCGCCTGCGCGGGCTCATCGAACAGCTGCAGCTCGACCGCATCGCCGACGTCGGCCAGCGCCGGGTAGCCGATCGCAGTCTGTGCGCGCCCCCCGACATGCCGGCCGAGTTCCATCACTTCGGGCAGCGCGCCGAACGACCAGTCAGTGAAACGCTGGCCGAGCGCGAGGCCCTCGGCCGCTGCCGCGGCCGGCTCGGTCGGCGGGGTCGCGGCCGCTTCCGCCGCTTCAGGCAGCAGCGTCACGGCCGCTTCGGCTGGCGCCGGCGCCTGCGCGACCGGCACGCCGCGCGCGCCCAGCGCGGCGAACGCCGCCTGGAACGCCCCTTGCGCGCGCGGTCCGTATTCGGCTCGCAACGCCGCCAGCTGGCGCGATGTGGCAAGCACGCCACCATGGGCGTCGACCAGCCGGAAGTTCATCGACAGGTGCGGCGCCAGCGTCTCGGGGCGGAAGTCGCCCGGCTGCGCGCGCATCCCCCTTTCCTCGCGCAGGTCCTCGACGATCGCCTCCACCAGCGCACGGCTGCCTTCGCGCTCGCGCCAGCGCTCGGCGAAGCCCTCGGCCCAGGCCGGCAGCGGCACCAGGTGACGGCGCAGCTTCTGCGGCAGTGACTTCGCCAGCGCCTGCACCTTGTCCTTCAACATGCCCGGCACCAGCCACTCGCAGCGCACCGCGTCGACCTGGTTGAGCATCGCGAGCGGCACCGTCATCGTCACGCCGTCGTCGCTTGCGCCGGGATCGAAGCGGTAGTCCAGGTCGAACTCGAGGCCGCGCATGGCGATGCGGCGCGGAAACGACGCCGCCCCCACGCTGTCGGCGCCCTTCCTGAGCAACGCATCGCGCGACAGGCGCAGCAGTGACGGGTCGGCACGCGAGGCCTCGCGCCACCAACGCTCGAGCGCCTGCGCGGAGCACACGTCGTGCGGAATGCGCGCGTCGTACCAGTCGAACAGGTCGCGCTCATCGACCAGCAGGTCGGGACGACGGATGCGTTGCTCGAGCGCCTCGATCTCGGCCACCAGGCGGCGGTTGTGCACGAAGAACGGCAGGCGACTGTCCCAGTCCCCTTGCACCAGTGCCGCGCGGATCATCGTCTCGCGCGCCAGGCGCGGATCGATCGGCCCGTAGCTCACGCGCCGCTGCGCGTAGATCGCCAGGCCGTACAGCACGCCGCGCTCGTGCGCGATCACCTGCCCCGCGTTCTTCGACCACACCGGGTCGGACCAGCTGCGCCGGATCAGGTGCGCGCCGGCGCGCTCGATCCATTCGGGCTCGATACGCGCGACGACGCGCGCGTACAGGCGCCCGGTATCGACCATTTCCGCCGCCATCACCCAGCGCGGCGCCTTCTTCGCCAGTGACGATCCCGGATGAAGCGCGAACTTCGTCTGGTGCGTGCCGGCGTAATGCGCGTCGTCGACCTGCTTGAAGCCGAGGTTGCCGAGCAAGCCCGTCAGCAGCGCCTGGTGGATCGCGTCGTGGCCGGCTGGCCGCGCGTTCATGCGCCATTTCAGCGAGCGCACCGCCTCGGCGAGCTGCGCGTGCACGTCGGCCCATTCGCGCAGCCGGCGCGCCGACAGGAACTCGCGTTCGAGCTTGTGGGCGAGCCTGCGGTTGGATTCCTTTTCCGCCTGCGCCTGCGTCCAGTAGTCCCACAGCTTCACGTACGCGACGAAGTCGGACTTCTCGTCGGCGAAGCGCCGGTGCGACTGGTCGGCCGCCTGCTGCGCGTCCATCGGGCGCTCGCGCGGATCCTGCGACGACAGCGCGGCGGCGATCAGCGTCACCTCGCGCAGGCAGTCGAGCTGGTGTGCGGCCAGCAGCATCCGGCCGATGCGCGGATCGACCGGCAGCTGCGCGAGCTGGCGCCCGACGTCGGTCAGCGTTTGCGCCTCGTCGACCGCGCCCACCTCGTGCAGCAGCGCGTAGCCATCGGCGATTGCCTTGCGCGGTGGCGGATCGAGAAACGGAAAACGCTCGATGTCGTCCAGTCTCAGCGCCTTCATGCGAAGGATCACCGCCGCCAGAGACGAGCGCAGGATCTCGGGGTCGGTGAAGCGTGGGCGCTTGGCGAAGTCGGCCTCGTCGTACAGCCGGATGCACACCCCGTCGGCCACGCGGCCGCAGCGGCCCGCGCGCTGGTTCGCCGCCGCCTGCGACACCGGCTCGACCTGCAGCTGCTCGACCTTGCCGCGGTAGCGATAGCGCTTGACGCGTGCCAGCCCGGTATCGACCACGTAGCGGATGCCCGGCACTGTGAGCGATGTCTCCGCAACGTTGGTGGCCAGTACGATGCGCCGCCCGCGCGAACCGCCGAACACGCGCTGCTGCTCGGCCGCCGACAGACGGGAGTACAGCGGCAGGATCTCGATCGCGCCGCGCGCCCACGGTGAACCGCTGCGCGCAGCGCTCTCGCGCGCGTGCAGCCGGCGCAGGTGATCGGCCGTATCGCGGATCTCGCGCTCGCCGGGCAGGAACACCAGCACGTCGCCGGGCGCCTCGCGCCACAGCGTCTCGATCGCCTCGTCGATGCGCGACGGCAGGTCGGTCTCGTCGTCGTCGTCGCGGTGCCGGTCGTCGAATCCCTGGTAGCGGATCTGCACCGGATAGAGCCGACCCGACACCTCGATCACCGGCGCTGGCTCGACGATTGCACGTCCGTCCTCGTCGACGCGCCCGGTCGGGCGTCCGAAATGGCGGGCGAAACGCTCGGCGTCGATGGTCGCCGACGTGACGACCACCTTCAGGTCGCCACGACGCGGGCCTTCGAGCAGCTGCTTCAGGTAGCCGAGCAGGAAGTCGATGTTCAGGCTTCGCTCGTGCGCCTCGTCGATGATCAGCGTGTCGTACTGCGACAGGCGCGGATCCGCGGTGGTCTCGGCCAGCAGGATGCCGTCGGTCATCAGCTTGATCGTCGCCCCGGAAGACAGCGTCTCGTCGAAGCGAACCTTGTGGCCGACGTGCGTGCCGGGAGGCGACCCGAGTTCCTCGGCGATGCGCCGCGCCACTGCGGTGGCCGCAAGACGGCGCGGCTGCGTATGGCCGATCAGCCCCTTGCGTCCGCCGCCAGCGAGCGCGCAGATCTTCGGCAGCTGGGTGGTCTTGCCCGAGCCGGTCTCGCCGCA
>CAZBTE010000068.1:9050-9610 GCA_964494665.1 uncultured Limnobacter sp. | reverse complement strand
ATGCGTGCAGGCAAACCCCAGGGAGGTGAGCGCTTGAGCGAATCCGGCGCATACTTCCGCTTCGGCAGCGGCCACGCGGTGCGACGCATCGAAGACCCCGCGCTGGTCACGGGTCGGGGTGCGTTCGTCGACGACTTCGACCTGCCGGGCCAGGCACACCTGTGCTTCCTGCGCTCGCCGTATGCGCACGCGCGCATCGTGTCGATCGACGCGTCCGCGGCCCTGGCGCTGCCGGGCGTGCTGGCGGTATACACCGGGGCCGGTTTGGTCGACGCAGGCGTGCGCGCGCTTCCGGGGCCCTCGGGTTTCCGGCGCCCCGATGGGTCACGCGGCATCGCGCCGCCGCGGCGCGCGCTCGCACACGAACGCGTGCGCTTCGTCGGCGAGGCGGTGGCCGCCATCGTCGCGCACACGCGCGAAGCGGCCATCGATGCACGCGACGCGGTGCTGGTCGACTACGAAGACCTGCCTGCGGTGGTCGGAATCGACGACGCGATCGCGCCCGGCGCGCCGCTCGTGTGCGACGACGCACCCGGCAACGTCGCGGCGGTGATGCGCCA
>CAZBTE010000068.1:5738-9040 GCA_964494665.1 uncultured Limnobacter sp. | reverse complement strand
GGCGACCCAGCAGCCGTCGAGGCCGCAATGCGCGCCGCGGCGCACGTCGTGTCGCTCGATGTCGTCAACCAGCGGCTGGCGCCGGCACCGCTCGAGCCGCGCGCGCTGCTGGCCAGTCACGACGCAGCCGCCGATCGCCTCACGCTGCGCATGACCACGCAGATGCCCTCGGGCACGCGCGACACGCTGGCCGACGTGTTGGGCATGCCGAAGGAGCGCATCCGCGTCGTGGTCGGCGACGTCGGCGGCGGCTTCGGCATGAAGACCGGGCTGTATCCCGAAGACGCGGCAGTGGCCTTCGCCGCCCGCCAGTTGCGGCGCCCCGTCAAGTGGTGCGCCGAGCGCAGCGACGAATTCCTCGGTGCGGTGCACGGCCGCGACGTGCGCAGCCGCGCCGAGCTCGCACTCGACGCAGGCGGCCGCATCCTCGCCATGCGCGTGCGCGGCCTGGCCAACGTCGGCGCCTACGCCACGCCCACCGGCGTGGCGATCCAGCTGCTGATCGGCCCGTGGGTGCAGACCAGCGTCTACGACATCCCGGCGATCGACTTCGAGTTCCGTGCGTTGCTCACGCACACCACCACCACCGGCTCCTACCGCGGCGCCGGCCGCCCCGAGGCGATCTACGCCACCGAGCGGTTGATGGACGCCGCCGCGCGCCGGCTCGGCATCGCGCAGACCGAGCTGCGCCGGCGCAACATGGTCCGGCCCGAGCAGATGCCGTATCGCAACGCGATGGGGCAGACCTACGACAGCGGCAACTTCGCGTCGATCATGGACCAGGCGCTCGCGCTTGCCGACTGGAACGGCTTCGATGCGCGCCTGGCCGCATCGAAGGCGCGCGGCCGGCTGCGCGGCCGCGGCATCGCCACCTTCCTCGAGTGGACCGGCGGCAATGCGTTCGAGGAGCGCGTGACGATCGACGTCGCCGCCGACGGCTTCATCGAGATCTTCTCGGCCACGCAGGCGATGGGCCAGGGCATCGCGACCACCTACGCGCAACTGGCGGTCGACGTGTTCCAGGTGCCGATCGAACGCATCCGCATCGTGCAGGGCGACACCGATCGCGGCAGCGGATTCGGCAGTGCCGGCTCGCGCTCGCTGTTCACCGGCGGCTCGGCGGTGCGCGTGGCTTCCGAACGCACGGTTCGCAAGGCCTGCGACCTCGCCGCCGACGCGCTCGAGGCACCGCCCGAAGACATCGAATATGCCGCGGGCGCGTTCACCATCGCCGGCACCGATCGCAGCATCGGCCTGTTCGCGCTGGCCGCGCGCCAGCCCGATCGGCGCATATGGATGGACGCGACCAGCGCGGTCGAAGGCCCGAGCTGGCCCAACGGCTGCCACGTCTGCGAGGTGGAGATCGATCCCGACACCGGCGCCGTGGCCGTGCTCGAGTACGCGTCGGTGAACGACGTCGGCCGCGTGGTAAACCCCGACATCGTGCGCGGGCAGCTCGACGGCGGCGCGGTGCAGGGCGTGGGGCAGGCGCTGTGCGAGCAGGTCGTCCACGAGCCCGAAACCGGCCAGCTGCTGTCGGCCAGCTTTCTCGACTACGCGATGCCGCGCGCCGACCTCGTCGGGCGCTTTCGCACCGAAATGGACGAATCGATCCCCTGCCTGACCAACCCGCTCGGCGTGAAGGGCGTCGGCGAACTGGGCACGATCGGCGCCACGCCGTGCGTGGTCAACGCGGTGGTCGACGCGCTCTGGCGCGCCGGCGCGGGCGAGCGCGCGCTGTCGCTGCAGATGCCTCTGACGGCCGAGCGCGTGTGGCGCGCGCTGCACGGCTGATTGCGCTCCAGGCACGGCCGCACTGTCCGGGGCTGATTACGCTTTCGGGGCTTCTTTACATCTGCTTACCCGCCTCGCCCGGCTCTGGCGTCGGCACCGGCGCCGGCACGCGCGTTGACCAAACCATGCGCTGGAAACCGGGGGACACCATGAAACGTGCGAAATCGATCGGCCGGCTCGCCTGCACGGCCCTTGCGGCGGCGATCGGCTTTGCTGTCGCGCCGCCCGCGCCGGCGCAGGAGCTGCCTCCCGACGTGGCCTGGGCGCAGGCGGCCTTCTCTCAGCAGCAGCTCGACCAGATGCTGGCGCCCGTCGCCCTGTATCCCGACGAACTGCTCGCCCACGTGATGATGGCGGCCACCTACCCGCGCGAAGTCTCCGACGCGTGGCGCTTCCTGCAACACAACCCGGGCCTGTCGGGCGACGCGCTCGCCGACGCGGTCGCGCGCATGCCGTGGGACGACAGCGTGAAGGCGTTGACCCTGTTCCCGTCGGTGCTGGCGATGATGAACGAGCACCCCCAATGGACCCAGCAGCTGGGCGACGCCTTTCTCGGGCAGCGTGAGCAGGTGATGGACACCGTCCAGGCACTGCGCACGCGCGCCCGTGCCGCCGGCACGCTGCACTCGAACGAGCACCAGCAGGTGATCGTGCGCGAACAGGCGATCGTGATCGAGCCGGTGCACGTCGGCGGGCTGTGGGTGCCGTACTACAACCCGACCATCGTGTACGGCGCGTGGTGGTGGCCGGCATACCCGCCGTTCCTGTGGGTGCCGCCGGTGGCCTACCGGCCGCCCCACTTCGCCGAGGTCTTCACGATCGGTTTTGTCTGGGGTCCGTTCGTCGCCGTGCGATCGACGCTGTGGCACAGGCCGCGGCCGGTCTGGCATCAGCACCACGTGATCGTGACGCGCCCCGGACTGCATCCGCCGTCGGTGTGGCGGCACGATCCGACGCACCGGCGCGGCGTGACGTACCGGATGCCGCCGCGCGACCGCTTCGAACCGGGTCCGGGCCCCGACTGGCGCCAGCGCGGCCGGCCCGACGGCGATCGCCGCGACCGGGTCGGACCCGATCGGCGCGACGGCGGACGGCCGGATCGCGAATGGTCGTCGCGCCGCGACGGGCGACTGGACGCGCCGCGCCCGGATCGCGATTGGTCGAGCCGGCGCGGGCCAGGCGACGGTGTGGCGCCGCGACCCGACGGTCGACGCGGCGACGCTCGCCCCGGCATCGGCGGCGATGGCGCGCGCGGCGGTCAGTTCGACCGCGGACGACCGCGCGCTCGCGAATCGACTCCTCCGCGGGTGCAGAAGCCGGCTCCGGCCAGCCGCTTCGACGCGGCACGTCCGTCGATGTCGCCGCAGCCGCCGAGCACCCCGCAAATGCAGCGACCGGCCCCGCCGCGCCCGCCGGCACAGTTCCGGCAGCCGGATGCCCGCCCGCCGTCACAGGCTCGTCCGCCGGCGCAGGCCCGTCCTCCGGCGCAGGCTCGTCCGCCGGCGCAG
>CAZBTE010000068.1:0-5638 GCA_964494665.1 uncultured Limnobacter sp. | reverse complement strand
GTGCGGATCCGGCAACCGGAACGGATGCGCTCCGCACCGCAGGCCAGGCCGCCGTCTCGCGGACCCGAGATGCGCCAGCCGCAGCGACAGGGCGAGCGGCGCGAGCGTTGAAGCGCCGCAGCGGCGCGCTCAGGCCGGGTCGGCCGCCTGCTCGAGCGCGTCGGTGGCGCCGCGCAGCGCCGGAAAGCTGCGCAGGAACGCTTCGCCGTCCTCGCACCCCTGCTGCCAGGTCTGCTCGTAGGTGTCCGGCGACGTGTAATCCCAGCTCGACGCGGCCACCTTGCGCGACGGCTGCACGTAGACGCGCCCGGCGCGCACGAACACCGGCGCGTGCTGTGGGTAGCGCCGGGTAGTCAGCACCAGCGTCGGCCCGCCGTCGGCGTCCACCGCGTCGACCGGCACGTTGTCGACCAGGCCGCCGTCCATCGTCGGACGCCCGCCCCGGTACTCGATCGGCGTGAACGGCGGCGTGCAGCTCGACGCGATGATCAGCGACACCAGTTCGTCGGCGTTGCGGCAGTCCTGCACGCGCGCAATCTCGCTGCGAAACCCCACGGCCCGGCCGAATCGCGGATGCAGCGAGCGCAGCACGTACTTCTCGTAGTTGTAGCCCGCGATGCCGAACGCCACCGCGCTGCGCGGCCCGAGCCAGCGCGGGATGCGCGCGAACTGCACGCGGATCTCGGGCGCAGTGCGCATCAGCCGCTCGAAGTGCTCGCCGCCGAGCAGCGTCTGCAGCGCCTTGCGATAGATGGCGTTGTGAGGGAACACCGGCCGGCCGCGGCGCAGCAGGTTGAGCGGGTACACGTTGCGCCGGTTGCCCGACAGCGCCTCGCGGTAGTACGCGAGCGCAGTGCGCGAATCGTTGGCATAGAGCATGCACGCGGTCGCGGCGCCCGCAGACACGCCGGCGATCACGCGCGGACGAAACGCCAGCGCGGGCGCGACCGTCTCCCAGAACCCCGCCTGCCACCAGCAGCGGTTCCCGCCGCCGGCAAAGACCACCTGTTCGAACATCGTCGATGCACCACGAGCAAGCCACCGGTACACTGCCACGCAATGAGGCCGCCGGCCCGATGGCGTGATTCTAGGCTTGTCGGGCCACGGGCACCGCGTGCCCGGCGCCCCGTCGGTCGGTACGGCGGCCGCATCCCGAATCCGACAGCGGACGGCCCGAACCATGGACCTGCGCATCCTCGCCATCGGCGGCACCTTCGACAAGCGCTACGACCCCATCACCGGCGCGCTCGGTTTCGGCGAGACGCACCTGCACGAAATCGTGGCTCGCGCCCGCGTCGCCGGTCCGGTGCAGGTCGACGTGGTGATGATGATCGACAGCCTGGACATGGTCGACGAGCATCGCCAGCGGGTGCTCGCCGCCTGCCGCGACGCGCCCGAAGCGGCGCTGGTCGTCGTGCACGGCACCGACACGATGGTGGACACCGCACGCGTGATCGCCGGGGCCGGCCTGCCGAAGACCATCGTGCTCACCGGTGCGATGGTGCCGTACGCGGTCGCCGACACCGACGCGAGCTTCAACCTCGGCGCTGCGATCGCGTTCGCGCGCAGTCTCGCGCCGGGGGTGTGGGTGGCGATGAACGGCGTCGCGCACACCTGGTCGAACGTACGCAAGAATCGCGAGCGCGGCGTGTTCGAGCCGCTGGCTTGAGCCCGGCGCTCGCCTGCGGCCGAGGGCCGCCGGACGGCCGCGGACCGTCGGACCTCAGCGAGCGGCCGTGACCAGTTGCCTGGCCGCCTCGACGATCTTCCCTGCGTCGACGCGCGCCTGCGCTTCGAGCGGCGGTGAGTAGCCGACCGGCGCGCGCGGCGCACCCAGTCGCGCGAGCTTCGCATCGGTGCACTCGGCCAATGTCGCGACGATCTCGGCGCCAAAGCCCGCCACCTGCACCGCCTCGTGCACGACCAGCACGTGCCCGGTGCGACGCGCCGACGCCTCGACCGTGTCGCGGTCCCACGGCCAGATCGTGCGCAGGTCGATCACCTCGGCCTCGACGCCCTGCCCGGCCAGCACGCGCGCCGCCTGCAGCGACTCGTGCAGCGCGCGGCTCCACGCGACGATGGTCAGGTCGCGCCCGGCACGCGCCACGCGCGCACGGCCGATCGGCGCCGCCAGCGACGGATCGACCTCGCCCTCCAGCGCCCACAGCCCTTTGTGCTCGAGGTAAGCCACCGGATCGCCGCAGCGCACCGCCGCCTGCAGCAGCGCGTAGTTGTCCTGCGGCGTGGCCGGGCACAACACCACCAGCCCCGGCACGTGAGCGAACCACGCTTCGAGCGATTGCGAGTGCTGCGCCGCCGACGCGCTCCAGATGCCGATCGGCATGCGGATCACCAGCGGCACCCTGCCCTGACCGCCGAACATGAAGCGGTTCTTCGCCGCCTGGTTGACGATCTCGTCCATCGCGCACAGCGCGAAGTCGACCACCCGCATTTCCACCACCGGCTTGAGCCCGGTGAGCGCCATGCCCACCGCCGAGCCGGCGATCGTGGCTTCCGAGATCGGCGTGTCGATCACGCGCTCGGCGCCGAACGTCTCCAGCAGGCCCCGGTACTGGCCGAAGATGCCGCCGCGGCCAAGGTCCTCGCCCAACGCGACCACCGACGGGTCGGCGTGCATCAGCTCGGCGAGCGCCGCCGCGCCCGCCGCGGCGTAGGTCATCGTGCCGCGGCCCGTCAACTGAACCATCGCCCGCTCCCGGTGTCCTGCACATCCGCGAACGCGGCCTGCTCGCCGGGCCACGGCGCCGCGTCGGCCGACGCCAGCGCGGCGGCCACCTCCTCGCGCGCCGCGCGCATGCGCGCCTCGATCGCGTCGGCCGGCACGCCGCGTTCGACCAGCCGGCGCTGCGCCAGCAGCAGCGGATCGTCGTTCATCGCCGCTTCGAGCTCGCGCGGATCGCGGTACGCCGCGGGGTCCACCGACACGTGCCCCTTGAACCGATAGGTCTTCGCGTGCAGCAGCCGCGGCCCCGCGCCCGCGCGCACCTCGGCAACCAACTCGCGCGCCGAGCGCCACACGTCCACGACGTCCATGCCGTCGACCTCGACCGCCGGCACGCCGAACCCGCGCGCGCGCGCCGCCGCGCCGTCGCCGGCCGACATCGCCTCGGTACGCGTGGTCGCAGACCAGCGGTTGTCCTCGCACACGAACAGCACCGGCAGCCGGAACGCCGCCGCCCAGTTCAGGCTTTCGGCGAACGGCCCGCGATTGAGCGCGCCGTCGCCGAAGAAGGTCACCGCAATCGCGTCGCGCCCCTGCACCCGCATCGACTGCGCTGCCCCGACCGCGATCGGAATGCCGGCCGCCACCACCCCGTTGGCGCCGAGCATGCCGACCGAGAAGTCGGCGATGTGCATCGAACCGCCCTTGCCACCGCAGAAGCCGGTCGAGCGGCCGAACAGCTCGTGCATCATCCGCTCGAGGTTCGCGCCCTTCGCGATCGTGTGTCCGTGACCGCGATGCGTCGAGGTCAGCCAGTCATTTCCACGCAAGTGTGCGCACACCCCGACCGGCACCGCCTCCTGCCCGGTGGACAAATGCAGCGGCCCGCGCACCTGCGCGCGCGTGCCGCCGGCCTGCCCGAACGCGGCAACGCCGCCGCGGCTGGCCTCTTCCGCCGCGTCCTCGAACGCGCGAATGCGGCACATCGTGTGGTACAGCGCGAGCAGCTGGTCGGCGTCGGGCGGCGGGGAAGCGTCGGTCATCTCGGACGGTCGTCGGCAGGGTGGGAAAGTAGTGCGGCCAGGGGGCCGATGCGTCGGAATCGTACACGCTGCGGTTGCGCTCGGCGGGGCATGGTCGAACGGCTGGCGACAGCGCCCGCATGGCCCCGCAACGAACGGTACTGGCGGAACGCGACTGACGCAGCGCTGCAACGGGCACTCGCGCGAGACTACGCGGCTCGACCAGAACACCATGCTCCCATTCAGTAGTGGCGCCCGCTTCCGTGGGCTGAGGTCTAAGATGGGGGGCCGACGCGGACGCCAGTCCGCTCCCTTCGGTCGCTCCTGTTGGTCACCGGTCACCTCTACGCCAGGCGCCACGTGCCACACGAGATCACCACGACGATTTCAATCGCCGCTTCCGCGGAACGGGTCTGGTCCGTTCTGCTTGATTTCGCGCGCTACCCGGAGTGGAACCCGTTTGTCCGCTCGATCGAGGGGGCGCCTTCCCAGGGTTCGGCGATCAAGGTCAAGATTCAGTCGCCCAGCGGCAAGGCAATGACGTTCAGCCCGGTCGTTTTGCGCAACGCCGCGGGGCGCGAGTTTCGCTGGAAGGGCAAGCTCGCTCTCCCGGGCATCTTCGATGGCGAGCATTACTTTCGTCTCGCATCTGGCAGCGCTGGGTCAACAGAGTTCATTCATGGGGAGCGCTTCACCGGCCTGCTGGTGCCGCTACTGCGGCGTGCATTGGATCGTGACACTCGGTCTGGTTTTGAGGCAATGAACCGTGCGCTAAAGCTGAGGGTGGAGCAGGGTGGCGCCTGACACGTCGTTGCATCCGCATACCACCTGAGAGAGGTACCCGATGACGATTTTCACCGTGGAGACCATCGCACCGCAGCACACCGCCGTCGTCCGGGCCGACGTCCCGATAGCAGAACTGCCGGCGATCTTCGATCGTGCGTTCCACGAGGTGATGCGGACGGTGGCGGCCCAGAGCCTCACCGTGACAGGCCCCCCGTTCGGTTTCTACCCGAGGATGCCGACGGCGACGGTGGAAGTGGCCGCCGGATTCCCGGTCTCCGCGCCGGTCGCAGCCGATGGAGACGTGACGGCCATGGAGCTGCCCGGGGGACGTGTAATTACCGGCATCCACGTCGGAAGCTACGACGAGATGGAGCGCACCTACCGCGAGCTGACCGAGTGGGCCGCGTCCCAGGGCCTGCAGCTCGCTGAGGGGATGTGGGAGTCGTACCTCACGGATCCGTCGGTGCACCCCGACCCGGCGACGTGGCGGACCTTGATCACCTGGCCCGTCGCCTGAATGACACCCGAACGGCCTAACAAGCCGAGAAAGCTGACGGTCGCCTGCGGCGCCCGCAGCTTATCGGCGATGCGTTATGCCGAATTCGCGCTTCCGAGAGTGAAATCCTGTTGCCATGTATGACTCGCCACCTTCGACCTTCGCCGCTCTGATCGATCCATATCCGGCCGACGTACGGGCGATAGCTGAGTGGCTGAGGGCGGAGCTACTGAAGGAGTTCCCGCAGCTCGAGGAGAACGTCTCCGGCGGGCTTAAGAACGGGACCGCCCTCTACACTGTTGGCGGCCCGAGCCGCGTCGCCGTCGGAATGCAGCCAGGCGACGGATTCGTGAAGTTGTTCTTGCACGACTACGAACTAATTCCTCAGAGTCGGTTTCGCCTCGAAGGGGCAGGGAAGCACAGTCGGCACATCAAGCTTCGCGAGATCCACGAGGCCTACCGGGATGAACTGATGGAGATGGCGCGTATTCCGATTGAACGCCGCACCGGTTGAAACGACCCGACAGCATGAACAGGATTGTATTTATCGATTCGAGCCAACTCCCTCGGTTCGCCAAGGGCATTGTGCTGGTACTCGTGGCAGCAGTGCTCGTTTCCTGTGACGACCCCGCTGCGCCAGAATCACGCTGT
>CAZBTE010000067.1:2053-9615 GCA_964494665.1 uncultured Limnobacter sp. | reverse complement strand
CTTCGCGCACCGCGCGCTTTCGGCCGAGCCCGACATCGGGCTGCTGCTGCCGTGCAACGTCATCGTGCGCGCCGAGAGTGACGGGCGCACCACGATCGGCTTCATGGATCCGGCCGCGATCCTGAAGCTGGTCGAGAACGCCGAGGTGCATGAGTTGGCCCGCGAAGTGCGCGCCGCGCTCGAGCGGGTGCGCGACAGCCTGCACTGAAGTCCGACGACTCGCGGCAGCGCGCTACGCGCATGGAGTTCAAGGACTACTACAAGAGCCTGGGCGTCGAGCGCGACGCATCGGCCGACGACATCAAGAAGGCCTACCGCAAGCTCGCGCGCAGGTATCACCCCGACGTCAGCAAGGAGGCCGACGCCGAGCAACGCATGCGCGAGCTCAACGAAGCCTATGCGGTGCTCTCCGACCCCGGCAAGCGCGCCGCCTACGACGGGCTGGGCAGCCGTTACGGCGCCGGCCAGGAGTTCCAGCCGCCGCCCGACTGGGGCGCCGGCTTCGAGTTCTCGGGCTTCGACGACGGCGCGACGCCGGACGACGCGTTCAGCGACTTCTTCTCCAGCCTGTTCGGACGCGCGGGAAGCCGCGGTCGCACCGGACACCGGATGCGCGGCAACGACCAGCGCGCGCGCATCGTGATCGAGCTGGCCGACACCTATCACGGCAATACGCGCACGATCACGCTGACCGGTGCGCACCACGACGAAGCCGGGCGCGTCGCGACCCGGCAGCGAACGCTCGACGTGCGCATCCCCAAGGGCCTCACCGAAGGCCAGCAGATTCGCCTGGCCGGCCAGGGCAATCCGGGGCTCGGCGGCGGCCCGCCAGGTGACCTGTACCTGGAGGTGCAGTTCCGCCGCGACGGACGCTACCGCGTCGAGGGGCGCGACGTCTACGCCACGGTGCCGGTCGCACCCTGGGAGGCCGCGCTCGGCGCGAACATCGAAGTGCCTACGCCGTCGGGCACGGTACAGGTGACGATACCCGCCGGCTCGCAGAGCGGGCGCAAGCTGCGCCTGAAGGGGCGCGGCATTCCCGGCGATCCGCCCGGCTCGCTCTACTTCGAACTCGCGGTCGTACTGCCGCCGGCCGACAGCGACAAGGCACGCAAGCTCTACGAGACGATGGCGCGCGAACTGGCGTTCGATCCGCGCCGGCACACGTAGCGCGCGACCGCTGGGCGCGATCAGATCTCGATCGGATCGACATCGAGTTGCCAGCGCACGGTCGTGCCGATCGCGCGCAGCGTCGGCAGCCACTCGTCGAGGAACCGGTGCAGCGCGCGCCGGCCGTGCGCTTCGACCAGCAGCTGCGCACGCTCACGGCCCGCGAGGCGGCTCATCGCCATCGGCACCGGATCGAGCAGCACGACCGCATCGTCGCGCAGCGCGTCGGCATTCGCGCGCGCGACACCCTGCGAACCCGTGTCGAGGACATCGGCACCTTGCTGCCTTGCCTGCGCGAGGAACGCGAGCGCATCGGCGAGTGCCGGCGCTTCGACACGCAGCAGCGCCTGGAAGCGGTACGGCGGCAGGCCCGCCTCGCGGCGCTCGGCCAGTTGCAGGTCGGCAAACCCGGCGTAGTCGTGACGCGCGAGAAATTCGAACAGCGGATGGTCCGGGTAGCGGGTCTGCACGATCACGCGGCTGCGGCGCACGCTTTGCACTTCAGCGCCGGCTGCGCAGGCACGTGCTGCTTCGGGCTCCGGCAGCGGATCGCGTCCGGCACGTCCCGCCACCTGCATCAGCGTCGCGAACATCCGTTCGGGCGCGCGAAAGTCCGACGAGAACAGGCCGCCGTCGCTGTCCACTGCGATGACCAGCGTCAGGCGCCGGAAGTCGTGTCCCTTGGCCAGCATCTGCGTGCCCACCAGGATGTCGACGTCACCGGCGTGGGCGGCGTCGATCACTTTCTGCGCAGCGCCGCGCGTGCGCGCGACATCGCGGTCCAGGCGCGCGATGCGGCCGAGCGCGACGAGGTCGACGTTGCCGCAGTCCGGGCAGGCGCGCGGCACCGGCTGCTCGGCGCTGCAGTGATGGCAGACGAGCCGGTAGCGCGAAGGCGCACGCGCGGGAGGCGGGCCGCCGACGCCCGCCGACGAGTCGCCGCGGGCGGCGCTGCGCGGTGCGACGCCGGTCCGGTGCAGCACGCGGTAGGCCGCGCAGTCGCCGCAGCGGCTCAGCCACCCGCAGGTCTCGCACGCAAGCACCGGCGCATAGCCGCGCCGGTTGATGAAGACCAGCACCTGCTCGCCGCGCGACAGCGCCTCGCCGATGGCCTCGATCGCCTCCGGCGCCAGCTCGCTGCGCAACTTCCTGCCGCGCAGGTCGATCCGCTCGAGCGACGGCAACCGGGCAGCGCCGACGCGCTCGGGCAGCGCGAGCAGCCGGTAACGGCCGCGACGTGCCGCGAACCAGCTCTCCAGCGAAGGCGTCGCCGAGCCCAGCACGATCGGCACGCCGCGCTGTGACGCGGCCATGATCGCCAGGTCACGCGCCGAGTAACGCACGCCCTCCTGCTGCTTGTACGACGCATCGTGCTCCTCGTCGACGACGACCGCCGCCAGCGACGGCAGCGGCGCCAACGCGGCGAGCCGCGTGCCGATCACCACGCGCGCACGGCCTTCGGCCGCCGCCAGCCAATGCGCGGCGCGCTCGCCGTCGGCCAGGTCGCTGTGCAGCACCGCCACGCCGTAGGCCGGAAAGCGCGCCGCGACCTGCGCCGCGAGTTGGGGGGTCAGCGCGATCTCGGGCACCAGCAGCAGCACCTGCCCGACCGTGTCGCGTGCCAGTACGGCGGACAGCCACTGCAGGTAGACCTCGGTCTTGCCGCTGCCGGTGATGCCGTGCAGCAGGTACACCCCGAAACCGTCGGCCGCGAGCAGGACATCGAGTGCGTGGCGCTGCGCATCGTTCAGCGCCAGCGGCGCCGAAGCCTGTGGCGCGCGTGCACCGGCGAAGCGGTCGCGCGCACGCGCGAACACGGAGCCGCGCGCGCGCGCGGGCGGCGGGGTGCGCAGCAGCTTGGGAAGCGCGGGCAGCGCGACCTCACCCAGGCCGCGATGGTAGTAATCGGCGGCGAAGCGCACCAGTTCGAACCAGGATCGATCGAGCACGGGCGCGTCTTCGATCACGTCGTACAGCGGCCGGACGCGCGTCGCGTCGATCTCGCTGCGCGCAGCCACCTCGATCACGATCCCGACGCGGCGGGTGCGTCCCCATGGCACGAGGACCCAGCTTCCGACGCGCACGAGCCCGCCGTGGGCGGGGTCGATCGAGTAATCGAACAGCGACGTCCCGAGCTGCGCGAGCGGAACGTCCAGCGCCACGCGTGCATAGCGCTCGTGAGACTCTGGTTTAACTTCGGCGCTTAAGACCTGAGCGTCAAAGCGGTTTTCCGAGTCGTTCACAAAAGTTGTGGATAAAACTGTGGGCAAGCTGTCCGTACCGGCCGCGAATGCCTGTCCCGTCGTGACGTGCGGTCGTTTGCCCGTTTTTTGGTCACGAGGAAACTGATACGAATCAAGGACTTGCAAATCCTCACCTGGAACAGGGTGGGCGAGCCGCCGCCGACGAACGGCCAGACCGTGGCTGTGCATAAGTCAGCGGTTGCTCCCTTCCCCGAGCCTTATTTCACGCGGCTTGGCAAGCCGCATGAATGCTGACGTCACGTTAAAGTGAGGACACGCTCTCGCCGTTACGTCGCAGGGACCGACTGTATTCGTGGATCGTATCGACCAGAACCGACACGCTCTCGGGCGGCGTGAACTGCGAGATCCCGTGGCCAAGGTTGAACACGTGCCCGGCTCCCGCGGCCGGCGCGCCGAAGGCGTCGAGCACCTTCTTCGTCTCGGTGCGAATCTGGTCGGCACCGGCCATCAGCACCATCGGATCGAGGTTTCCCTGGATCGCGCAGCGCTCGCCGATCAACGCGCGCGCGCGGCCGAGGTTCACGGTCCAGTCGACGCCGACGGCGTCGCAGCCGATGGCCGCGATGTCCTCGAGCCACAGGCCGCCGCCCTTGGTGAACACGATCAGTGGCTCACCGTTGGGGCGCTCGAGCTGCGCCAGCACGCGACGCATCGGCGCGAGTGAGAACTGCTGGTAGGCACCGTCGGCGAGCACGCCACCCCACGAGTCGAAGATCATCAGCGCCTGCGCGCCGGCGGCCAGCTGTGCGTTCAGGTAGGCGGCGACTGCATCCGCGTTGACGTCGAGCATGTGCGACATCAGGTCGGGCCGCCGGTACAGCATCGACTTCACCTGGCGGAAATCGTCGCTGCCGCCGCCTTCCACCATGTAGCAGGCGAGCGTCCAGGGGCTTCCGGAAAAGCCGATCAGCGGCACGCGGCCGCCCAGTGCGCCGCGAATCGTGCGCACCGCATCGGTGACGTAGCGCAGCTCCGCCGACGGGTCGGGTACCGCGAGGTTCATGACCGCCGCCTCGTCGCGCACCGGTCGCTCGAACTTCGGGCCTTCGCCTTCGGCGAAATACAGGCCCAGCCCCATCGCGTCGGGCACGGTGAGGATGTCGGAGAACAGGATCGCGGCGTCGAGCGGATAGCGCTCGAGCGGCTGCAACGTGACTTCGCACGCCAGTTCGGGCGACTTGCACAGCGCGAGGAAACTGCCGGCGCGCTTGCGCGT
This sequence comes from uncultured Limnobacter sp., assembly GCA_964494665.1. Taxonomy (GTDB): domain Bacteria; phylum Pseudomonadota; class Gammaproteobacteria; order Burkholderiales; family Burkholderiaceae_E; genus Zeimonas. The sequence goes on along the minus strand of CAZBTE010000067.1, from coordinate 4,965 downwards.
GGCGTTGTACTCGGGCAGGTAGCGTCCCGCCTGCCGCATCAGCCACACCGGCGTGTATTCGGTGGGCTGGCGCCGCAGCGCGCGCAGGAAGGTGTCGTTCGCGATCGTGTTCACGCGCCGATTCTACCCGCGTCGCTTCGTGGCCGATCCGCGCTGCCGATCCGCGCGCCGGGTCGCGCGGGCTGCCCGCCGGTCGGGCTCAGTGATCGTGCCCCTCGTGCCCGCCAAGCTTGCCGGTGGTGAACAGGAACTCCTTCAGTTCCTTCGAGAAGGTATCGTCGCGACGCCGGATCCACTCGAGAACCATCGCCGCATGCTCCTTCTCCTCGTCGCGGTTGTGCGCGAGGATCTGCTTCAACTCCGGATCCTTGCACGCGTCGACCCGCTGGTTGTACCAGTCGACCGCTTCGAGTTCCTCCATCAGCGAAACGATCGCGCGGTGCATGTCGCGCGTCTCGTCGCTCAGTTCGTCGATCGGCTCGTGGTATCCCTCGTTCGCCATTGGCAACTCCCGTGGTGTCGAATCGGACTCAGGCTTCCTCGGCGGCAGCGACCGCCAGGTTGCGGGTGTGCGCCCACGCCTTCGGCGTCGCGCCGGTGCGCGTGGCGAACACGCGCCCCAGCGCGGCCGGGCTGGCGTAGCCCACCTCGCCGGCCACCTCCTTGACCGGACGACCGCGTTGCAGCAGGTGCTGCGCGAGACTGATGCGCCAGCGCGTCAGGTATTCGCCGGGGGCGATGCCGACCACCTGCTTGAAGCGCGCCGCGAAGCGCGCCCTCGACATGCCGGCACGTGCGGCCAGGTCCTCGAGGTGCCAGTCGCGCTCTGGCCGGTCGTGCAGCGCGATCAGCGCCTTCGACAGGCGCGGGTCGGCCAGCCCTGCGAGCATGCCGCTGCTGGCGAGGGACCGGTCGATGACGTGCCGCAGGACCTGCACCAGCAGCAGGTCGCACAGGCGATCGAGCGCGATGCGCCGGCCACAGCGCGCGGCATCGGCCTCGTCGCCGAGCTGTTCGATGGTCGCGCGCGCCTCGGTGAGTGCCTCGAGCGGCAGCGCGAGCACCGGCGGCAGCGCTGCAGCCAGCGGACTCACCGAACCGCCGTCGAAGCGGACCTCGGCGCTGATGAGGCTGACCGCCGGGCCCGCATCGGGCGCGAGCCGATGCTCGAACGGACGCGGATAGAACAGCAGGCTCGGGCGCGACAACCTCAACGGCGACCAGCCGGGATGCAGGGCTTGCGCCGAGCCGCTGCGCAGCAAATGCAGCCGTCCGGCATCCTGATCGGCCTGGAACGACATCGGATCGACCAGCACGCCGGTGCGATCAACGTGCGCCGCGGCACTGAATCGGGCAAGCAGATTCGAAAGTCGATCGGACATGGCGAGACGCTCTGGGTTGAAGCGGGCATTCTATGCTACGCAGCGGCTCGTGCACTCATCCGCTGCTCCAGTAGACTTCCGGACACGAACCGCGGCGCGGATCCGGCCGATGGAGGCGGTTCCACAACGAGGCCAGACAGCAATGGATCACCCTTCAGACGATCGACCCTTCACGCATTCCGACTGGCGCCGCCTGCTGCGTAGCCTGCACGAAGATCCCGACCGGCCCGGGCTGCGCGAAACGCCTGCCCGCGTGACGCGCGCCTGGGAGCACTGGACTTCCGGTTACCAGCAGGACCCTTCCGAGATCCTCAAGGTCTTCGAGGATGGCGCGGAGCAGTACAGCGAGCTGATCGTCGTGCGCGGCATCCCGGTCTACAGCCACTGCGAGCATCACCTGGCACCGTTCTTCGGCACTGCCACCGTCGGCTACGTGCCGGAAGGGCGCATCGTCGGGCTGTCGAAGCTCACGCGACTGGTCGACTGCTTCGCAAAGCGGCTGCAGGTGCAGGAGCGCCTCACCCGGCAGGTTGCCGATGCGCTGATGACACATCTCGAACCCGCTGCCGTCGGGGTGGTCATCCGCTGCCGTCACCTGTGCATGGAGAGCCGCGGCATCCGTGCGATCGGCGAAGAGACGGTCACGTCGGCGATGCTCGGCGAGTTGCTCACCAACCTGGCCATGCGCACCGAACTGCTCGCGCTCGAGCGCACGCGCTGACTGGCGCCGCTCCTGTTTCGGCGCGTAGCGACCAGTCAGCCGGTCAGCCGCCACGCGCCAGCAGCGGCGCCAGCGTCACCAGCGCGATGCCGGCCGGCACCACGTAGCGCAGCATGGCGCCCAGCAGGGCCGCGCCTGTCGGCCCGAGCCGCAGCTCCTCGGCGAGCATCTGCCGCGGCACGGTCCAGCCGGCGAACAGCGCGATCGCCAGCCCGCCGAGGGGTAGCATCAGGTTCGACGTCAGCTGGTCGATCAGGTCGAACGCGGTGGCGCCCGGAGCGACTCCCAGGCCCGCCAGCGGATGCCAGTCGGCCCACACGTTGAACGACAGCACGGTGGCAATGCCGGCGGTGAAACACGCGCCTGCCGCGGCCCAGGCCGCGACCACACGGCGCAAGCGCAGGCGGCGCATCAGCCACGACACCGTCAGTTCGAGCAGCGAGATCGCCGAGGCCAGCGCGGCCACGAACACCAGCACAAAGAACGCGCAGGCCGTCAGCGTACCGAACGGCATTCGAGCGAACGCCAGCGGCAGTGTCACGAACACCAGGCCGGGGCCGCTGGCCGGGTCCAGGCCGTACGCGAAGACGATCGGAAACACCGCGAGCCCGGCCAGCAGCGAGATCAGCGTATCGGCGATCACCGACGTGATCGCCACCTGCTTCAGGCTGATCTCCGCGCCGCTGTAGGCCGCGTAGGTGATCATCAGGCCGAGCCCGACGCCGATCGAGAAGAAACCCAGGCCGAGCGCCTCGAGCACAGTGCGCGGCGTCAGGTGTTGCGGGTCGGGCTCGAACAGGAAGCGCCGC
>CAZBTE010000067.1:0-2043 GCA_964494665.1 uncultured Limnobacter sp. | reverse complement strand
TCTCCAGCAGGCCGCCCTGGGCAATCGACCACGCGGCGAGCACCCCCATCAGCACGACCAGCAACGGCATCAGGATCATCGCCGCGGCCTCGATGCCGCGCGCGACGCCGCGCGCGACCACCATGGCCGTGATCGCCATGAACACGGCGTGCCATCCCAGCAGCCGCCACGGCGAGGCGAGAAAGGCGTCGTAGCGCGCCTGCACCGCCTGCGCGCCGGCTGCGGGCAGGCCGTGCACGGCGGTTTCGAACGCGTAGCCGAGCGTCCAGCCGCCGATCACCGAATAGAAGCTGAGGATCAGGAAGCCGGTGAGCACGCCCAGCGCGCCGGCGAGCGCCCAGCGCCGGCTCGCGCCGGCGGCCTTCGCGACGGCGGCGATGCTGCCGGACGCATCGGCGCGGCCGCGCCGGCCGAGTACCAGCTCGGCCATCAGCAGCGGCGCCACCACCAGCATCAGCCCGACGACGTAGAGCAGCACGAAGGTGCCGCCGCCGTTGGCGCCGACCTCGTAGGGGAACTTCCAGATGCTGCCGATGCCGACGGCCGAACCGATGGTGGCGAGAATGAAGCCGATTCGTCCGGACCACTTCTCGGGTTGCTCGCTCATGCCGGCCCAGTCGGAAGATGGTGACCGGCACTCTACCTCAGCCGATGTCGGCGACCGGGCGCCGGGAATCAGCGCGCGGGCGATGCATTCGTCGCGCCGCGCACGCCGGCTGCGAGCGCGCGCGTCAGTTCGGCCGCCGGGATCGCGCGGCATCCGCTGGCGTTCTGCCCCGACCACAATGGCGAGAAATCGCCGCTGCCGCCGCGTTCGGCGTGCGCGCGCAACGGCGCGATCGCCACGGCGGCGAGCGGAAACGCCGGCGCCGCGCCACTGATCGGACCCAGCTCGCGAATGATGCGGTTGACGATCGCGCGCGCGGGGCGCCCGGAGAACACATTGGTGAGCACGGTCGTGCGCGCCGCCTCGCTGTTGAGCGCTGCGCGATGCACCGCACTGGTGGACGCTTCGGGACACAGCAGGTACGCAGTGCCCACCTGCACGCCGGCCGCACCGAGTGCGAGCGCCGCTGCCACGCCACGAGCATCGGCGATGCCGCCTGCGGCGATCACCGGCACGCGCACCGCACGCACCACCTGCGGTACCAGCGCGAGCGTGCCCGATTGCGTCGCGAGGTCCTGCGTCAGGAACATGCCGCGATGGCCGCCGGCCTCGATCCCCTGCGCGATGACGGCGTCGACACCGTGCGCCTCGAGCCAGCGCGCCTCCTCGATCGTGGTCGCCGAGGACAGCACCTTGGTGCCCCAGCCCTTGACGCGCGCCACCAGCTCGGGCGAAGGTAGCCCGTAATGAAAGCTCACCACCGGCGGCCGGAACGCCTCGAGCAGGTCGGCTGCCGCGCTGTCGAACGGCGTGCGCCCCGGCCCGGCTGGAATCTTCGTGATGTCGATCCCGAACTCCCGATAGTACGGTGCCAGCGCATGGCGCCAGGCGGCCTCGCGCTCGGCGCTCGGCTCCGGCGGAACGTGGCAGAAGAAATTGATGCTGAACGGGCGGGCGGTTGCTGCGCGGATCGCGGCCAGCTCGTCGCGCAGTGCATCGGGCGAGAGCATTGCGCAGGGCAGCGAGCCCAACCCGCCGGCGTTCGACACCGCCACCGCGAGCGCACTGCCCTGCACGCCCGCCATCGGGGCCTGGACGATCGGCAGCTCGATGCCGAGCAATTGCTGCAAAGTCATGGAGCGCGTCTCCGTGTGGGGAACGCGGGCAGCGTACTCCGTCGGCAGCGGCGCTGCCGGCGAAGCCCCGCCGACGCTCCGGTCACGTGCGTCGCCGACGCGCTCTGCTGACGAATGCCGCTGCACGGCCTGCTCGCGTCGCTCGATCGCCAGGCACGCTGGGCGCTGCCCGCCGGCGTCTTCGTCGGCATCGTGTTGCCCGGGCTGGCCTCGACGCTGCGGCCGCTGCTGACCGCGGCCGTGATCGGCACGCTGACGTTCGCACTGCTGCGGCTCGACTGGAACCTGATGGCGCGCGCC
>CAZBTE010000066.1:0-9736 GCA_964494665.1 uncultured Limnobacter sp. | reverse complement strand
CGCTCGTCTTCCTGCAGAACACCACCGGCTACATGGTGGGCAGCGCCGCCGAGCGCGGCGGCGCGATCAAGCACGGCAGCAAGATGATCCAGGCCGTGGCGAACGCCCGCGTGCCGAAGTTCACGATCGTGCTCGGCGGCTCGTTCGGCGCCGGCAACTACGGCATGTGCGGGCGCGGCTTCGATCCGCGCTTCATCTTCGCATGGCCTTCGGCACGCACCGCGGTGATGGGTGGCGCGCAGGCGGCCATGGTGATGGAGATGGTGGGACGCGCCAAGCTCGCGCGTTCCGGCCAGCCGGTCGACGAGCAGGCCGAGCAGCGCCTGGGCGCGGCGAGCGAACGGCTGCGCCGCCGGCTGGACGCCGAATCGACCGCACTGTTCGGCACTGCGCGCCTGTGGGACGACGGCATCATCGATCCGCGCGACACGCGGCGCGTGCTGGCGCTGTGCCTGGCGCTGGGCCGGGAGGCCGCAACGCGCACGCTGCGACCCAATACGTTCGGCGTCGCCCGCTTCTGACGAACCGCACCGGAGACTTTCATGGACTTCACTGACGAACATCGCCAGCTCGAGGACACCGTCACGCGATTCGTGCGCAACGAGATCGATCCGTTCGTCGACGACTGGGAGCGCGCCGAAGAATTCCCCAGCCGCGAACTGTTCGGCAAGCTTGGCAAGCTGGGGCTGCTGGGCGTGAAGTACCCGCACGAGTACGGCGGTCTCGGGCTGGATTTCAGCTACTCGATGGTGATGGCCGAGGCGCTGGGCACGGCTGCCTGCGGCGGCGTCCCGATGGCGATCGGCGTGCAGACCGACATGTGCACGCCGGCGCTCGCGCGCTTCGGCAGCGAGGCACTGAAGGAAAGCTTTCTCGCACCGTCGATCGCCGGCGAGCTGATCGGCTGCATCGGCGTGAGCGAGCCCGGGGGCGGTTCGGACGTCGCGGCAGTGAAGAGCACGGCGCGCAAGGACGGCGGTGACTACGTGATCAACGGCAGCAAGATGTGGATCACCAACGGGCTGAAAGCCGACTGGTGCTGCCTGCTGGTCAACACCGGCGAAGGGCCGGTGCACCGCAACAAGAGCCTGATCGTCGTGCCGCTCGACGCGGCCGGCGTCACGCGCCAGAAGATCCACAAGATCGGCATGCACAGCTCGGACACCGCGCAGCTGTTCTTCGACGACGTGCGCGTGCCCCAGCACCACCTGATCGGCCAGGAGGGCATGGGTTTCACCTACCAGATGATGCAGTTCCAGGAAGAGCGACTGTGGGGCGCGGCCAACTCGGTGCGCGGCATGGACCGCGTGATCGACCTGACCATCGCCTACGCGCGCGAGCGAAAGATCTTCGGCAAGGGCGTCCTCGACAACCAGGTGGTGCATTTCCGGCTGGCCGAGCTGCGCACCGAGGTCGAGGCGCTGCGCGCGCTGACATACCGCGCGGTGCAGAAGTACGTCGGCGGCGAGGACGTGACGCGGCTGGCGTCGATGGCGAAGCTGAAGTGCGGGCGGCTGTGGCGCGAGTTGGCCGACGCCTGCCTGCAGTACTGGGGCGGCATGGGCTATACCAGCGACAACCCGGTCGCGCGCGCCTACCGCGACGCGCGGCTGGTTTCGATCGGCGGCGGTGCCGACGAGGTCATGCTGGGCATCATTGCCAAGCTCGAAGGCACGCTGCCCAGGGGCGCGCACTGAGCAGCATGGCAGCAGGGGCGCGCGCAAGCGCCGCGCTCAACTGCCGATTCGATCCGAAAACCCGATGCCCTTCGAGAAGATCCTGATCGCCAACCGCGGGGAGATCGCGTGCCGCATCATGCGCACGGCACGCGCGCTGGGCTACCGCACCGTGGCGGTCTACAGCGATGCAGATGCGCGCGCACCGCACGTGGCGATGGCCGACGAGGCGGTACACGTCGGCGCGAGCGCGCCCGCCGACAGCTACCTGAACGTCGCGCGCATCCTCGATGCCGCGCAGCGCACCGGCGCCGATGCGGTGCATCCCGGCTACGGATTCCTGGCCGAGCGCGCCGACTTCGCGCGCGCCTGCGTCGACGCCGGCCTGGTTTTCGTCGGCCCGCCGCCCGAGGCGATCGATGCGATGGGCGACAAGGCAGCGGCCAAGCGGCGCATGCTCGCCGCCGGCGTGCCCTGCGCACCCGGTTACCTGGGCGAGGACCAGGGCGACGAACGGCTCGAAGCCGAGGCGCGCAGGCTCGGCGCGCCGTTGCTGGTGAAGGCCGTGGCGGGCGGCGCCGGGCGCGGGATGCGGCTGGTGCGCGATCTCGCGGAATTCGCGCAGGCCGCGAGCAGCGCGCGGCGCGAAGCGCTCGGTGCGTTCGGCGACGGCACGCTGATGCTCGAACGCCTGATCGAGGGCGGCCGTCACATCGAGATCCAGGTCTTCGCCGACGCGCACGGCAACGTCGTGCATCTCGGCGAACGCGACTGCACGGTTCAGCGGCGCCACCAGAAGGTGATCGAGGAGGCGCCTTCGCCAGTGGTGGACGCAGCGATGCGCGAGCGCATGGGCGCCGACGCCGTGGCGGCCGCGCGTGCGGTCGGCTATCGCGGCGCAGGCACCGCCGAGTTCATCGTCGACGCCGACCTGAACCACTACTTCCTCGAGATGAACACGCGGCTGCAGGTCGAGCATCCGGTCACCGAGTACATCACCGGCGTCGACCTGGTCGAGTGGCAGTTGCGGGTGGCTGCGGGAGAGCCGCTGCCGCTTGCCCAGCACGAGGTGTGCTTCAGCGGACACGCGATCGAGGCGCGGCTGTATGCCGAGGACCCCTGCGCAGATTTCGCACCGCAGTCCGGCAAGGTGCTGCACTGGCGCCCGCACGATGCGCTGTGCGGGAGAACCGCCGACGTGCGCATCGACGCCGGCGTCGCCGAGGGCGACAGCGTCACCCCCTTCTACGATCCGCTGCTGGCCAAGCTGATCGCGCACGGACGCGATCGCGGCGACGCGATCCGTCGCCTGGTCGCCGTGCTCGACGACGCGCCGCTCGTCGGCGTGCGCACCAATGCCCGACTGCTGCGCGAAGTGCTCGGCCATGCAAGGTTCCGGCAGGCGCAATGGGACACGACGCTGCTCGACAACTGGTCGGCGCAAGGCGAGCCGTCATTGCGCCATCCCCCACCCGACGACGCGAGCTGGTGCATCGCTGCCGCCGTGCTGGCGTCGGGAGGCGATCGACTCGTCGCGCGTCCGGCGGGCCTGGCCGCGTGGGAGCTCACGCTCGAGCACGACGGCGAACGGCGCACGCTGCGCGTGCACCCGCACGGCCGGCAGGTCGCAGTCGAGGCGAACGGACGCGCCACGATCGTGGAAATGTACGCGCACGAGGGACACCGGCTGCGCCATGCGATCGACGGCGTGCAGCGCGAGCGCGTGTGCGTGCGCGACGGGAACACGCTGTACCTCGCGTGCGAGGCCGCCGTGCTGCAATTCCACGAAGCGTCGCCGTGGCCGGCCGGTGAAGATCGCGACGACCCCCGTTTCGCGCGCGCACCGGTGGCTGGCACGATCTCGGCGATCGACGTGGCACCGGGAGATACCGTCGCAGCCGGCCAGCCCCTGGTGTGCGTCGAGGCGATGAAGATGCAACTCTGGCTGAACGCCGGCCTCGGCGGGCGCATCGTCGCAGTACACGCGCGGCTGCGCGACGCCGTCGAAGCCGGCGCGGTGCTGGTGGAACTGCAGATCGAGGAGTCCCGCTGATGGACAAGGCCATCCTCACTTGCGCGCTGACCGGCGTGCTCACCGACCCGAAGCAACATCCGGTGCCGGTCACGCCAACGCAGATGGCGGCCGAAGCACGCGACGCGTTCGACGCCGGCGCGAGCATCATGCACGTGCACGTGCGCTCGCAGCAGCCGGGCCAGGGACACCTGCCGAGCTGGGATGCGGAGATCGCGCTGGAGGTGGTCGACGCGATCCGCACGGCCTGCCCGGGCGTCATCATCAACCTGAGCACCGGCATCCTCGGCCCCGACATCTCGGGGCCCGCGGCCTGCATCCGGCGCGTGCGGCCCGAGATCGCGGCCTGCAACGCCGGCAGCCTGAACTACCTCAAGATCCGCGAGGACGGCAGCTGGGCCTGGCCGCCGATGGTGTTCGACAACCCCGTCGGGAAGGTGCAGGCGTTCCTCGACGTGATGGCCGAATGCGGCACCCACCCGGAGTTCGAGTGCTTCGATGTCGGCATCGTGCGCTCGGTGGGCATGTACCTCAGGAACGGCATGCTCGCGCACGACATGGGCCGGCCCGAGTACAACCTGGTGATGGGCGTGGCCTCGGGCATGCCATGCGACGCCGAGCTGCTCGCATTGCTGCCGAAATGGATGGCTCCCGGTGCGGTGTGGCAGAGCACGCTGATCGGCCGCGAGGAAATCTGGCCGGTGCACCAGAAGACCGCCGAGCTCGGCGGCATGCTGCGCACCGGACTGGAAGACACCTTCTACCTCCCCGACGGCCGGCGCGCATCGGGCAACGGCGCGCTGGTCGAGGCGCTGGCGCAGTGCGCGCAGCGCGCCGGACGCGCAGTGGCCTCGCCTGCCGAGACGCGCGAGTTGCTCGGGCTCGCGACCCGCTGAAGCGACGCCGGCGCGCGCGCCTGACGCAGCAAGCGGCAGTCAGCCGTCGTCGTCGCGCAGCGCGAGCCGCGCCACCACCGTATCCGCCTCGGGCCCGGGCTCGATGCGAAAGCCGAGCTGCCGTGCCAGGCCGAGCATGCCGTGGTTCGACGCCAGGATCATGCCGGTGATCTCCGCAGTGCCGCGGCTGCGGCAATACTCGATGATGCGCGTCATCAGCAGCCTTCCGAGCCCCTGGCCCTTGAGGTCGGAACGCACCAGGATCGCGAATTCCGCCGACTGGTTGTCGGGATCGGTGACGGTGCGCACCACGCCCAGCGTCTCGGGCACGCCTTCGGGGCCGGGCGCGGTGGCGATGAACGCCATCTCGCGGTCGTAGTCGACCTGCGTGAGCCGTGCCATCTGCGCGTGGCGCAACTCCCTCACGTAGCTGAAGAAGCGCGCCCGCAGGTCGTCGGGCGTCATGCGCGCGATCAGCGCGTGATGCGCAGGCTCGTCTTCGGGACGGATCGGTCGCACGACGATCTCGCGGCCGTCGCGCATGCGCTCCTGGCGCTCCAGGCCATGCGGGTACGGCCGGATCGCGAGCCGGCTCTCGCCGACTGCCAGCGGCTCGACGCGCATGTGCGCGTCGATGCAGATCACGCCGCGCTCGTCGGCGAACAACGGATTGATGTCGAGTTCGACGATCTCGGGCATGTCGACGATCATCTGCGACACCTTCACCAGCGTCAGGCACAGCGCGTCGATGTCGGCGGCCGGCCGGTCGCGGTGCGCATGCAGCAGCTTGCCGATGCGCGTGCGCGCAATCATCTCGCGCGCCAGCGGCAGGTTCAGCGGCGGCAGTCCGATCGCGTGGTCGCGCACCACCTCCACCGCCCGCCCGCCTTCGCCGAACACGATCACCGGCCCGAACAGCGGATCGGAAGTGACCGCCACGAACAGCTGGCGCGCGTTGGTACGCGGCACCATCCGCTGCAGCGAGAACCCGGTGAGACGCGCCTGCGGCATCGATTCCTCGACGCGCTTGACCATGCCGGCAGCAGCCGCATGCACTTCTTCGGCGCTCTCCAGGTGAAGTGCCACGCCGCCCACGTCCCAGCGGTGCGCGATGTCGGGCGACAACAGTGCCAGCGCGAGCGGGTAGCCGGTCCGGGCACCGAGCGCCACGGCCTCCTCGACCGATTGCGCGATGCGCGTCTCGACCACCGGAACATCGTAGGCGGCCAGCGCGGCCTTGGCGTCGGGCTCGGTCATGACGCCGTCGCCGCGCGCAAGCGCGCGCGCAACGATCGCGCGCGCCCCGGCCACGTCGGGCTGGAAGCCACTGGGCAGCGACGGCGGCGTCTGCATCAGCATTTCCTGGTTGCGATGGAAGTTCATCACGTGCAGGAAAGCCTTGACCGCGCTCGACGGCGTGTCGTAAGTGGGCAGCCCGGCCTCGGCGAACAGGCGGCGTGCCGCCTCCATGGAGCCCGCGCCGACCCAACTGGTAAGGATGCGCGCACCGCTGCGCTCGTGTGCCACGCCGATCACCGCCTCGGCGATCTCCTCGCTCGGCGTGGTCGCGGTGGGCGCGTGCAGCACCAGAACGGCGTTCACGCCGGCATCGGCCAGCACGATGTTCAGGCATTGCGCGTAGCGCTGCCCCGGCGCGTTCACGCCGAGGTCGACCGGATTGCACCCCGACGCGCGGTCGGGCAGCAGCGCTTGCAGCTTCGCGCAGGTTTCAGGCGACAGCGTCGCGCAACGGCCGCCGCCGAGACGCAACTCGTCGAGCGCCATCACGCCGGTGCCGCCGCCGTTGTGCAGGATCGCAAGGCTCTCGCCACGCAGGGTGCGCGCGCGCCCCAGCGTTTCGACGGCGGTGAACAGTTCGTCGATGTCGTACACGCGCAGCACGCCGGCACGCCGCAATGCGGCGTCGAACACGTCGTCGGCGCGCACCAGCGCGCCGCGTTCCGGCGCACGCGCGTCGTCCGGTTCGTCGCCACGCCCCGACTTCACGGCGAGTACCGGCTTGTTGCGCGCCGCGGCGCGCGCGGCCGCCATGAAATTGCGCCGCTCGCGCATCTCGTCGATGTAGAGCAGGATCGCACTGGTGTCGGGATCGGTGCCGAGGTAGTCGAGCACGTCGCCGAAGTCGATGTCGGCACAGTCGCCCAGCGCGACGAAGTGCGAGAAGCCGATGCCCTTGGCGCGCGCCCAGTCGAGCACCGCGGTGCAGATCGCACCCGACTGGGACACGAAAGCCAGCTTGCCCGGCAACGCACCGACGTGGCTCAGGCTCGCGTTCAGCCCGACGTGCGGCACCAGCACGCCGAGGCTGCCGGGCCCGAGCAGCCGCATGCCGTGGCGGCGCGCCGCGGCCACCACGGCTTCGCGCAGCGGACGCCCCTGCGCGTCGAGCCGCCGCGACAGGCCGTCGCTCACGATCACCGCGACGCGCGTGCCGCGCGCGCCGAGCGCCTCGATCACCGCCTCGACCGTGTCGTCCGGGCTGCCGATCACAGCCATCTCGGGCGTCTCGGGCAGGCTGGCGACATCGGGATAGGCGAGCACGCCGGCAACCGCCCGGTGCTTCGGGTTCACCGGCATCACGGGGCCGGCGATCCCGGCCTCCAGCAGATTGCGCATCAGCACGTTGCCGACGTGACGCGGCGTGTTGGAAGCACCCACGACGGCGACCGACCGCGGCTCGAACAGATGGATCAGGTTGCGAACGCTCATCACGGCAATGATATAGGCGCGGCCTGCGCGCAGCCGCCTATACTTGCCGTCCCGACACGGCACGACGCAGGCGACGATGAAGTTCCAGATGGCCCCCAATTCGCTATTCGCGGTCCTGCTGCGCTCGCCGTGGTGGATCAGCTTCGGAATCACCGCGGGCTTCGTCGTGATCGCCTACGCGCTGTTGCCGGCCGACTACGCGCTCGCCGGGGCGCTCGGATCGGCGCCGTTCTTCGTGATCGGCTGCATCGCCGCCTGGCGACAGTTGCGCGCACCGAGCGCAAAGCGCGTGGCCAGCACGCTGGAAGGCATCCGCGCGATGACGTGGAACGCCTTCTCGGAGGCGCTGCAGCAGGCGTTCAGGCGTGACGGCTACGAAGTCGCGCGTCACGTCGGACCGGCTGCTGACCTGAAGATCACCAAGAACGGGCGCGTGAGCCTGGTGAGTTGCAAGCGCTGGAAGGCGGCGCGCACCGGAGTCGAGCCGCTGCGCGAGTTGACGGCGGCGCGCGATGCGGCCGATGCGCACGACTGCATCTACGTGGTCGCCGGTGACCTCACCGAACAGGCAGTGAGCTTCGCCGCGGGCAACCGCGTGCGCGTGCTGCAGGGCGTCGAACTGGCCATGCTGCTGCCCGGCGTCACCCCCCCTTTGCAGCGCGCAACGCGCGTTGCGCGAGGTTGACGACCAGCAACGTGATCGCTCCCGCGACGATGCCGGTAACGGCATCGATCAGCATGGGCGTCACCGCTTCGAGGAGCGCGTCGAATCCGCTCGCCTGCGCTCCGTGCGCAAGGCCCTCGACCCAGCGGTGCAGCACCGGAATGCCGTGCGTGAGAATGCCGCCGCCGACCAGGAACATCGCCGCCGTCCCCGCCACCGACAGGCTTTTCATCATCCACGGCGCCGCAGCGACGATTGCCCTGCCGGCCGCGCGCAACACGCTCTCCCGGGCGCCTGTGCCGCGCCTTCCCATCAGGTACAGCCCGGCGTCGTCGAGCTTGACGATGCCCGCGACCAGGCCGTAGACGCCAACCGTCATGATCGCCGCGATACTCGCGAGCACCGCCACGCGGGTCGGCAGTGGCGCGGCGGCCACGGTGCCGAGCGTGATCACGATGATTTCCGCCGACAGGATGAAGTCGGTGCGCACCGCGCCCCGGATCTTTGTGCGTTCGAACGCGACCAGGTCGATCTGCGGATTCACCAGCGCCTCGACCACGCCGGCGCGACGCGCGTCGTCCTCGGCCCTGCTGTGCAGCAGCTTGTGGGCCAGCTTCTCGAAGCCTTCGTAGCACAGGTACAGGCCGCCGGCCATCAGCAACGGCACCACCGCCCACGGGGCGAAGGCGCTCACCGCGAGCGCCGCCGGCACCAGGACGAGCTTGTTGCGCGCCGACCCCTTGGCGACCGCCCACACCACCGGGAGCTCGCGCTCGGGCCTGACGCCCGACACCTGTTCGGCGTTCAGTGCCAGGTCGTCGCCGAGCACGCCGGCCGTCTTCCTGGTGGCGACCTTGGTGAGCACCGCCACGTCGTCCAGGACGCTGGCGATGTCGTCGAGCAGGACCAGCAGGCTGGACGCCATGCGCAGCGCACTCGGTGCTCAGCCGCGCCCGGTGCCGCAGACGGCTGGCGGACAGGGATAGCGGTAGTAGCGCTCGTTCAGGTGACGGGTGACGGCATCGATCTCGTTGTCGCGCCACAGGGCGCCGATTTGCCGATCCCAGCTGACGACGTAGCCGCGCAGCTCGTCGAACGACCTGGCCGCGCGCACGGCCCGTCCATGCACGCTGCGGTCGTGGCAACCGCCGCAGCGCGCCTCGTACAGCATGCGCCCGTGCTCGGCGTCGGCCGCCGTCGCAGTAGCGGGCACCCCGCTCGCCAGCACCATCGTGGCGACCACTACCGCATTACGCAGCCTGTCGACCATCTGCCCCTCCCCGAAAGCGATCGCAATCGACCGGGCAGCCACAGGCCGGCGCGGTCCGTCTCGGGGTGCATTATCGCGCGCCGCCAACGGATCGCATCAACGACGCGTCCGGGCCGGCGTTGCCTGGCCCGGACGGGGTCGAAGCACGGCGGACTCAGGCGGCGCGGCGCAAGTCGGCCGGCGGCGTGCGCCGTTCGCGGATGCCGCCGTAGGTGCCGCTCGCCACTGCGTGCAGCTCCGAGCGGCGCAGGCCGATGTCCTTCAGCATGCGGTCGTCGAGCCCCTCGAGCTCGGCGCGCGTGGCGGCGATCCGCTGGCGACGCCGGATCACGCGCAACTGCCAGCGCACCAGATCGCGCGCGCGCCCGAAGATGCCGTGGCGGTCGTTGTAGGAGCCGACACGCGACAGCACGGCGAACATGTGCGCGGCGACGGCGGAGATGTGGGGGGTTTGCATGGTCGGCTCCT
>CAZBTE010000065.1:0-9814 GCA_964494665.1 uncultured Limnobacter sp. | reverse complement strand
GAGCACCTTGGAGTCACGCAGCCCTTCGATCGGCGAGCCTGCATCGAGCACCACCGCGGCCGCGTACACCGCCCCGGCCAGTGGGCCGCGTCCCGCCTCGTCGACACCGCACACCGGCCCGTCGGGCAGCGTCAGTACCAGCGCGAACTGCGCGCCGTCAGGCGTTCCCGCCCGGCCCTTACGCATCGGCCACCTCCAGCACCGCCTGCGCGGCGCGCGTCGCGCAATCGCGGCGCAAGTCCTCGTGCAAGGTGCCGAACTGCGCGACGATCTCCTCGCGATGCGCGTCGTCTTCGAGCTGGCGCAACAGCGCTTCGCCCATCGGCTGCGCACGCACCGCCGACTGCACGAACTCGGGGACGACGAAACGGCCCGCCAGGATGTTGGGCAGCCCGATCCACGGCAGGTATCCCATGCGGCGCATGATCCGGTGGCTCAGCCAGCTCATGCGGTAGGCGATCACCATCGGCCTGCGAAACAGCGCCGCCTCCAGCGTCGCCGTGCCGCTGGCCACGAGCACCGCGTCGGCAGCGGCCAGCGCATCGTGCGAACGGCCCGACACCAGCGTGAGCGACAGGTCGGGCGGCAATCCGGCCCCGGCGGCGATCGTCTTCAGGCGTTCGAACAGCACGTCGCCGGCCGCCGGCAGCACGAAGCGCAGATCCCGTCGCCGCTGGTGCAGCCACGCCGCGGTGTGCAGGAACGGCAACGCCAGGTGCTGGACTTCGGAAGCCCGGCTGCCAGGCAGAAGCGCCACCACCGTGCCGGTGGCCGGCAATCCCAGCGCCCGGCGCGCCGCCGCGGCATCGACCTGCAGCGGAATCGCATCGGCGAGCGGATGCCCGACGTAGGTGGCGGGAATCCCTGCCTCGCGATAGATCGCCTCCTCGAACGGGAACACCAGCAGCATGTGATCGACGCTGCGGCGGATCTTCTCGATGCGCTCGCGCCGCCACGCCCAGATCGACGGCCCGATGAAGTGCACGACGCGAATGCCGCGCTCGCGCAGGCGCGCCTCCAGGTCGAGATTGAAATCGGGCGCATCCACGCCGACGAACGCGCGCGGCCGCCACGCAATCAGCCGCTCGGCCAGCGCCTGGCGCATGCGCCGCAGGCGCGGGTACTCGCGCAGCACCTCGAGGTAGCCGTTGACCGACAGCGCGTCGATCGACCACCAGGCATCGAAGCCGTGTCGCGCCATCGCCGGGCCGCCGATGCCGGCCGCGTGCAGTGCCCCGGTGCGCGTTGCAAGGCCTTCGAGCAACGATGCGGCGAGCAGGTCGCCGGACGCCTCGCCGGCGACCATGCCGAGCGTCAGGCCGTTGGGCGCGTGTGCAGGTGCGGACATCAGCGGACGATGCCGCGCGTGACGCCGTCCAGGAAATCGACCAGCATCGCCACGTCTGCGCGTGCCGCCTCGTCCTGCGCGATCGACGCGCGCAGCGCATCGCGCGCCTGCTGCATCGTCAGGCCGCTCTTGTACAGCGTCTTGTAGGCGCGCCGGATCGCGTTGATGCGCAGGGCATCGAATCCGCGCCGTCGCAGCCCCTCGGAATTGATGCCGTACGCCGCTGCGGTATTTCCCGATGCCATCACGTATGGCGGCAGGTCGTGCAGCAGCACGGTGCCGGCGCCGGTCATCGCGTGCGCGCCGATCTTGCAGAACTGGTGGATCTGGGTGGCGCCGCCGAGGATCGCCCACTCGCCGATCTCGACGTGGCCGGCCAGGTTGGTGCTGTTGGCGATGATCACGTGATCGCCGACCAGGCAGTCGTGCGCGATGTGCACGTAGGCCATGATCCAGACGTCGTTGCCCACGCGCGTGACGGTGCGATCCTGCACCGTGCCGCGGTTGATCGTGACGAACTCGCGGATCGTGTTGCCGTCGCCGATCTCCAGCGCGGTGGCCTCGCCGCCGTATTTCTTGTCCTGCGGATCGGCGCCGATCGAGGCGAACTGGAAGATGCGGTTGCCACGGCCGATCGTCGTGTGCCCCTCGACGACCACGTGCGGGCCGATGCGGGTGTCGGCGCCGACGCGCACGCCGGCCCCGACGATCGACCAGGCGCCGACCTCGACCGAGCCGTCCAGCTCTGCCGCCGGATCGACGATCGCCGTCGGGTGGATGCGCGCCACGCCGCCTGCCCCGTCAGGCCGCGCCCGGCCCGGATTCGCCGCCGTTGCCTTCGGCTGCGCCGCCGGACGGCTCGATCTCGCGCAGCGTACACATCAGCTCGGCTTCCGCCGTGACCTGCCCGTCGACGGTGGCCTTGCCGGCGTACTTCCAGATCGATCGCGAAATGCGCAGGATCTCGACTTCGAGCATCAGCTGGTCGCCCGGCACCACCGGGCGCTTGAAGCGTGCACTGTCGATGCCCACGAAGTAATAGACCGCGCTGGAATCCGACACCCTTCCCATGGTCTGGAACGACAGGATGCCGGCTGCCTGCGCGAGCGCCTCGACCTGCAGCACGCCGGGCATCACCGGGAAGTACGGAAAGTGGCCGGTGAAGAACGGCTCGTTGATCGACACGTTCTTGTAGGCGCGAATGCGCTTGCCTTTCTCGAGCTCGAGCACGCGGTCGACGAGCAGCATCGGGTAGCGATGAGGCAGGTGTTCGAGGATTTCGCGGATGTCGAGCACGGTCATTCTTCTTCCTCGTGGGTGTCTTCCAGCCGGCGCAGCCGGGCGCGCCATTGCGGGAGCCTGCGCAGCATCGCCGCCGACTTCTCCCAACCGGCATTGTCCATCAGCGGGAACACGCCGGAATAGAAGCCCGGCCTCCTGATCGACCGGGTGACCAGGCTCATTGCAGAGATCGTCACGTCGTCGCAGATCTCGAGGTGGCCGAGGATGCCCGCGCCGCCACCGATGCGGCAGCGCCGCCCGACGATCGCGCTGCCGGCGATGCCGACGCAACCGGCGATCGCCGTGTGCTCGCCCAGCCGCACGTTGTGCGCGACCTGGATCAGGTTGTCGAGCTTGCAGCCGTTGCCGATCACGGTGTCCTCGAGCGCGCCGCGGTCGATCGCGCAATTGGCGCCGATCTCGACCGAGTCGCCGATGACCACGCCGCCCAGCTGCGGGATCTTCTCCCACCCCTGCGGGCCGCTGGCAAAACCGAAGCCGTCGGCGCCGATCACCGTTCCGGCAAACACGGTGCATCCGACTCCCAGCACGCAGTCGTGCTCGATGACCACGCGCGCGTGCAGCCGGCTGCCGACGCCGACCTGGCTGCCGGGGCCCACCACCACGCCGGCGTCGAGCACCGCGCCGTCACCGATCGAGGCACCCTCGCCGATGCTGACGAATGGCCCGATGCTCACGTCGCGGCCCAGCCGCACGTTGGTGCCGATCGCCGCGCCGGGGTGCACGCCGGGCGACGCCGGACGCGCCAGCAGCGCGGCAACGTCGCGCGCGATCAGCGCGAAGGCGCGCTGCGCGTCGTCGGCGACGATCAGCGCGGCGTGCGGCGCGACTTCATGGACGAGATCCGGTGCGACCACCACCACCGCAGCACGCGTGGTGCGCGCCTGCGCCGCGTGGCGCGCCGAGGCGAGGAAGCTCAGGTCGTGCGGGCCGGCGGCCGCGAGGCTCGCCAGCGCATGGATGCGCAAGCCGGGATCGCCGCGCTGCAGCGGCGCGCCCAGGCGCCGTGCCAGCTCGCCGATAGACAGTCCTGCATCGAGCCGCCGCATCGCCGGCGCCGCTCAGGGGAACGCGGCCCGCCCGGCCCCGGTCGGCACTACTGCTTGCCGTTGGACAGCGCGCGCAGCACCTTCTCGGTGATGTCGACGCGCGGACTGGCGAACACCGCCTCCTGCAGGATGACGTCGTACTTCTCCTGCTCGGCGATCTGCTTGATCACGCGGTTGGCCTTGTCGATGACCTGCGAGAGCTCCTCGTTGCGGCGCTGGTTCAGGTCTTCGCGGAACTCGCGCTGCCTGCGCTGGTAGTCTTTCTCGACCTCGGAGAACTCGCGCTGCCTGCGCTGCCGGTCGGATTCGGACATCACTGCCGCGTCGCGGTCGAGTCGTTCGCCGAGCGCGCGCATGCGCGCGGCCATGTCCTGCAGTTCCTTCTCCCGCTTGCTGAATTCCTGCTCGAGCTTCTGCTGCGCGGACTTGGCGGGCACTGCATCGCGCAGGATGCGCTCGGTGTTCACGAACCCGATCTTCACCGACTCCTGCGCAGCCGCCGCGGTGAAGCCCAGCACCAGGCACAGCGCAGCGAAAGTCTTCACATGCCTCATCCAGCCCATCCTGCAGATCGCATCGATTCGACGCGTGGATTGTCGCACAGTTGCAACGCGTGGCAAGCCGCTCAGAAGCCGGTGCCGATCTGGAATTGCAGGCGTTGGGTACGGTCGCCTTCACGCTTGCGCAGAGGATAGGCAAGACTGAGCTTGAGCGGGCCGATCGGCGACAGCCAGCTCAGGCCGATGCCTGCCGAATAGCGCAAGTCGTCGCCGCTCAACGAGTCGCCTTTGCCGATCACGGTGCCCGCATCGGCAAAAACGAACGAGCGGATGGTGCGGTCGGCTCCGGTGCCGGGAAGCGGGAAGATGAACTCGGCACTGCCCACGAGCCGCGTCTGCCCGCCCAGCGGCACCATGCGCGTGCGGCCGTCGGACAGGGTTTCGCTTTCACGCGGCCCGAGCGAGCTCGGGTAGTAGCCGCGCACCGAACCGATGCCGCCGGCATAGAAGTTCTTGAAGATCGGGTACGGCACGCCGCCGAAGCCGCGCCCGATGCCGAACTCGCCGTTGAGCGCGAGCGTGAGGTCGCGGTTGATCGGGTAGTACCACTGGTGGTTGTAGGTGGCACGCCAGTACCTCAACTCGGCCGCCGGCAGCGTGACTTCGAGCCCGGCGCTCTGCAGGCGCCCGCGCGTGGGCACGATGGCGCTGTCGCGGCTGTCGCGGCTCCAGCCCAGGTTGCCGAGCAGCGCCGTGGTCGAGCTGCCGAAATCGTCGACGAACTCGACGTAACGCTGCGGCGGGAAATTGCCCAGCTTCACGTCGTTGCGCTCGTAGGTCATGCCGAAGCTCACGCGGTCGAACTCGGTGTACGGCACGCCGAAGCGCAGCCCCACGCCGGTTGCGCGCGTGCTGTAGTCGCCCAGGTCGAGCTCCATCGCGTTGAAGGTCCGCGTGTACAGGTCGAACGAGCGGCTCACCCCATCGGCGGTGAAGTACGGGTCGGTCTGCGACAGCACGACCGTGCGCGCCAGCTTGCTGGTGTTCAACTGCAGCGCGACCGACTTGCCGGTGCCGAGGAAGTTCGGCTGCACGATCGAGCCCGACAGGATCACGTTCTCGGTGCTGGAGAAGCCGATGCCGAGCGATATGTTGCCGGTGGGTCGCTCGGTCACGACGATGTTCAGGTCGACCTGGTCGGGCGCGTCGGGAACCGGGCGCGTGTCGACCTTCACCTCGGTGAAGTAGCCGAGGCGATCGACGCGCTCGCGCGACAGGCGGATCTTCTCGGCGTCGTACCAGGCGTCCTCGTACTGCCGCAGCTCGCGGCGGATGACCTCGTCACGGGTGCGCGCGTTGCCGGCGATCTCGATGCGGCGCACGTAGACCCTGCGCCCGGGATCGACCAGGATGTCGAACGCGACTTCGCGCTTGTCGCGATCGATCTGCGGCACCGCGTTGACGTTGGCGAACGCGTAGCCGAGCGTGCCCAGCTTGTCGGAGATGCGCTTGGTCGATTCGGAGAGCTTGCTGCCCGAGAACACGTCGCCGGGCTTCAGCTCCACCAGCGGCTCGAACTCGTGCTGGCGTCCGAGCAGCTCGCCGCCGAAGCGGATCGCCGATACCCGGTACTGCTCGCCCTCGTTGACATCGACGGTGATCTCGACACCCTCCTTGTCGGGCGAGATCGACACCTGCGTGGACTCGACGTTGAACTCGAGGTAACCGCGGTCGAGGTAGAACGAGCGCAGCGCCTCGAGGTCGCCGGCCAGCTTCTCGCGCGCGTACTGGTCGGCCCTGGAGTACCAGGTGAACCACGTGGGCGTGGACAGGCGCATCTCGTCGAGCAGCCGCTTCGAGGTGAACGCCTTGTTGCCGACGAAGCGGATCGCCGTGATCCTCGCGTTCTCGCCTTCCTCGATCGCCAGCACGATCCCGACCCGATTGCGCTCGAGCGGCGTGACGGTGGAGGTGACGCGCGCCCCGTACTTGCCGCGCGACAGGTACTGGCGCTTCAGTTCCTGCTCGGCACGCTCGAGCACGGCACGGTCGAAGATGCGCGATTCGGCCAGCCCCTGGTCGCGCAGCACGCGCCGCAGCGTGTCCTTGTCGAACTCCTTGGAACCGGTGACGTCGACCGATGCGATCGCGGGACGCTCCTCGACGTAGACCACGAGCACGTCGCCCTCGGCCTCCAGGCGCACGTCGCGAAAGAAGCCGGTGGCAAACAGCGCCTTGACCGCCTCGGCGGCCCGGGCGTCGTCGATGTTGTCGCCCACGCGCACCGGAAGGTAGCTGAAGACGGTGCCGGGCTCGGTGCGCTGCACGCCCTCGACGCGGATGTCGCGCACCACGAACGGCTCGAACGCGAGCGCGGCGCCGCAGAAGACGGCAGGAAGGATCGCGGCGACGAAGGTGGCCAGCGCATGGCGCGCCGATCCCGGATTGCGCCCCGGTCGGCGTCGGTCGAATGCCATGCGTCAGGAACCGGTCAGGCGTGTGATGTCGTTGAAAAGGGCCAGTGCCATCATCATCAGGATGATCGCGAAGCCGGCCTTCTGCGTGATGATCATGAAGCGCTCGGACAGTGGCCTGCCGCGTATCGCTTCGAGCGCGTAATATACCAAATGGCCTCCGTCGAGGACCGGGATCGGCAGCAGGTTCAGCACGCCGAGACTGATGCTGATCAGCGCGAGAAAGCTCACGTAGGCCAGCCATCCGACGCGCGCCGACTGCCCCGCCAGGTCGGCGATCGTCACCGGACCGCTCAGGTTGCGCATCGACAGTTCGCCCATCAGCATCTTGCCGAGCATGCGCAGCGAGAACAGCGACATCTCCCAGGTCTGGCGCGTGCCGTAGGCGACCGACTCGAGCGCGCCGTAGCGCACCTCTTCCATCAGGATCCGGTCCTGCAGCGCGGCGCCGATGCGCCCGGTGGCGGCGCCCGTCCCGGCAGCTGCCCCGTCGGCGTTCACCGCGTCGGGCGTGACCGGCACGGTGACTTCGTCGCGTCCGCGCAGCACGACGAAGGCGAGCGACTTGCCGGGGCTGGCCTGCACCTGCTCGATCACGTCGGAGGCACGGCGAATCGGCCGGCCGGCGATCGCGACGATCTCGTCGCCCGAGCGCAGGCCGTCGCGCTCGGCGGCACCTTTCTCGAGGAGGCTGCCGATGACCACCTTGCCGGGCGCGAGCCGCAACCCGAGGGTGCGCAGGAAATCGCGCTCGGCCTCGTCGGGCGGCAGCCCGCCGGCATCGAGGCGCACCGTGTCCGACGCGCCGTGGCGCTCGATGCGCAGCACGCTCTCGCGGCGCTCGATCACCGGCTCGAGCAGCTTCAGCCGCACGTCGTTCCACGAACGCACCGACGAGCCGTCGACTTCGAGCACGCGGTCGCCGCCCTGCAGTTGCGCGGCGGCTGCCGGCGTGCCTGCCGCCGGCTGGTCGATCACCGGCGCAGGCTCCTGCGTGCCGACCCACCCCATGCCGGCGTACAGCGCGATTGCGAGCAGGAAGTTCGCCAGCGGCCCGGCCACCACGACGGCCGATCGCTGGGCGAGCGTCTTGCGCGTGAAGGCGCGCGGCAGGTCGGCTTCGGGAATCGGCCCGGCCTCGGTGTCGCGCTCGTCGAGCATGCGCACGTAGCCGCCCAGCGGGATCGCCGCCACCGTCCACTCGGTGCGGTCACGGCCCACGTGCCAGGTGAACAGCGGCTTGCCGAAGCCGATCGAGAAGCGCAGCACCTTCACGTCGCACCAGCGCGCGACCAGGTAGTGCCCGAGCTCGTGCACGAAGATCAGCAGCGTGAGCGCCGCCAGGAACGCCACCAGCGTCTGCAGCGCGCTCATGCCGGACACCGCGCCAGCTGATCGCGCGCGCACGCGCGCGCTTCGCGATCGATCTCGCGTACCTCGTCGATCCCGGCGCCGGCCGCACGCGAGCCGATCGCCTGCAGCGCGGCGTCGGCCACGCGCGCGATGTCGGTGAAGCGCAGCGCGCGCTCGAGGAACGCGGCGACCGCCACCTCGTTGGCGGCGTTGAGCACGCACGGCGCCGCCCCGCCGCCGCGCAAGGCCTCGCGCGCCAGGCGCAGGCAGGGGAAGCGCTGGAGGTCGGGCGCCTCGAACTCGAGCCGGCCGATGTCTGCCAGGCTGAGCGGTGCCACGCCACTGTCGATGCGCTCCGGATGCGCCAGCGCGTGGGCGATCGGCGTACGCATGTCGGGATTGCCCAGCTGAGCGAGCATCGAGCCGTCTTCGTATTCGACCATCGAGTGCACGATGCTCTGCGGGTGCACCAGTACGTCCAGGCGCGGCTCCGGCAGGCCGAACAGGTACGAGGCCTCGATCAGCTCGAGCCCCTTGTTCATCATGGTCGCCGAGTCGACCGAGATCTTGCGGCCCATCGACCAGTTCGGATGGGCGCACGCCTGCTCGGGTGTAACCAGCGCCATCTCGGCCGCACTGGCGCGCCGAAACGGCCCGCCCGACGCGGTGAGCAGGATGCGGCGCACCCCTGCCGCCGCCGCACCGGTGCGAGTGCCTGCGGGCAGGCACTGGAACACCGCATTGTGCTCGCTGTCGATCGGCAGCACCGTCGCGCCACCGTCGCGGCAGGCGCGCAGGAAGACTTCGCCGGCCATCACCAGCGATTCCTTGTTGGCGAGCAGGACGCGCTTGCCGGCGCGCGCTGCGGCGACCGCCGGCCCGAGTCCGGCCGCGCCGACAATGGCCGCCATGACCGTGTCGACCTCGGGCGCGGCGGCGACCTGCTCCAGCGCCGCGGGGCCGCACAGCACCTCGGTGGTCGATCCGGCCGCAGCCAGGCGCGCACGCACGGCCTGCGCGGCAGCCGGCTCGCCGAGCACCGCGTAACGCGGCGCATGGCGCAGGCACAGCGCAACCAGCGCGTCGGCCTGGCGGTGGGCCGACAGCGCGAACACGCGATAGCGGCCCGGATGACGCGCGACCACGTCGAGCGTGCTGGCGCCGATCGAGCCGGTGGCGCCGAGGATGGTGAGCGTTCGAGTGCTTGACTGCATGGGGCGATTATCCCAGCAGACGGTGCAGCAGGATGGCGGCCGGCATGGTGGGAATCAGCGCGTCGATCCGGTCGAGCACCCCGCCGTGGCCGGGAAGCAGCGTGCCGCTGTCCTTCACGCCCGCCTGTCGCTTGAGCAGCGACTCGTGCAGATCGCCGACGATCGACAGTGCCGCCAGGCCGACCAGCGCAATCACGGCGCCCCACGGCGACCAGCCCTGCACCAGGCGGGCCGGCAGCGCCTCGGACAGCGCCGGCGCCGCTGCCGCCGCCAGCCCGAGCACCGCTACCGCGAAGAATCCCCCGATCGCGCCTTCCCAGCTCTTGCCTGGGCTGATGGCCGGGGCCAGCTTGCGCCGCCCGAGCGCGCGCCCGACGAAGTAGGCGGCGATGTCGGCAACCCAGACGATCGCCATCGCCACCAGCAAGGCGGCCGCACCGATGTCGCGCAACGCCACCAGGGCCACCCAGCACGCCAGCAACAGTGCCGCCGCGAGCGGCCATCCGCCGCCGCGCGCGTCGTGGCCGCGCAACCGCAGCGGTCCCCAGGCGACCCACACCAGCGTGGCCGCACC
>CAZBTE010000064.1:0-9913 GCA_964494665.1 uncultured Limnobacter sp. | reverse complement strand
GCGGCGCAGGCGATCGGCAGCGGCTGGCAGGCCGCGATGATGGCCCCTACCGAGATCCTCGCCGAACAGCACCTGCGCAAGATCGGTCCATGGCTCGAGCGCATCGGGGTGCGGATCGCATGGCTGTCGGGGTCGTCGAAGGAATCGGACAAGCGGGAGGTGCGCGCGCGTGCGGCCGCCGGCGAGGTCGACCTGCTGATCGGCACCCATGCGCTGATCGAGGATCGCGTGGCGTTCGCGCGGCTGGGACTGGCGATCGTCGACGAGCAGCACCGCTTCGGCGTCGTGCAGCGATTGTCGCTGCGCGGCAAGCTCGAGGCGCGCGCGGCACTGCTGCCGCACCAGCTGATGATGAGCGCCACGCCGATCCCGCGCACGCTCGCGATGTCGTACTACGCCGACCTGGACGTGTCGGTGATCGACGAACTGCCGCCCGGCCGCAAGCCGGTGCGTACGAAGCTGGTCTCGGAGGCGCGCCGCGACGAGGTGATCGCGCGCGTGCGCGCTGCCGCAGCGGCCGGGCGGCAGGTGTACTGGGTGTGTCCGTTGATCGAGGAGAGCGAAGCGCTCGACCTGCAGACCGCGATCGACACGCACGCGGCGCTGGCGGTCGAGCTGGCGCCGCTGCACGTCGGGCTCGTGCACGGCCGCCTGCCGGCGGCCGACAAGCAGGCAGCGATGGCCGCGTTCGCCCAAGGGGCAACTAACGTGCTGGTGGCCACGACGGTGATCGAGGTGGGCGTGGACGTGCACAATGCGACGCTGATGATCGTCGAGCACGCCGAGCGCTTCGGGCTGGCGCAGCTGCACCAGTTGCGCGGGCGCGTCGGGCGCGGGGCGGGCGAGAGCGTGTGCGTGCTGATGTACCGTGCGCCGCTGTCGGCGGCGGCTCGCGAGCGCCTGAAGACGATGTACGAGACCAATGACGGCTTCGAGATCGCTGCGCGCGATCTGATGCAGCGCGGGCCCGGCGAGTTCCTGGGAGCGCGCCAATCGGGCGAGGCGCTGCTGCGTTTTGCCGATCTCGAGCGTGACGGTGAGCTGCTCGCGGCGGCACGAGAGGCGGCCGAAGTCCTGCTGCGCGAGTACCCCGAGCGCGCCGACGAGCACCTGCAGCGCTGGTTCGGCGGTCGCGAGGAATTCCTGCGCGCGTGAGCGGATCCCGTGCTGTGAACAGGCCCTACGCTGCCGCGCCCGGTCGCGCCTGTGCGCCGTGTTCCAGCAGGCCGGCAAGGCGCGCGATCGCGCGCAACCCGCAGGCTGCCGAGTCGCCATCGGCGACGGTTCCGTGCAGGCCGAGCCGGTGCATCGCGCGTGCGTAGCGCGAGGCAAGGGTGGAGCGCGCGACCAGCGTGGGCGTCAGGTCGTGCGGGGACCATGCCGAGGCGTCGCGCACTTCCGCGCCGATCAGCAGTCCCGACAGGTAGGCAGGAAGCTGGTGCGCAGCCAGCCCGCCGAGCAGGCCTTCGGTGCGCGCCGTGAACAGCAGGTGCGCCAGCGAGCCCGGGTAAGCGCCCGCGTGGTCCACGCCCTCGTCGAATGCGCGCAGGGCTTCGGCCTGGTGCTCGGGCGTGTCGTCGGGATCGCCGCACATGCGCGCCAGCGTCGAATGCCGATGCAGCAGCGCGTAGAGCTCGCCGGTCATGTAGGTGCGGAACGCCACGATGCGTCGGTCGCGCACCTCGACCCAGCGGCAGTGCATGCCGGGCAACACGAACAGGCCGTCGCGTCCGCGCAGTGCGCCGAACACGAGCGTTTCGCCGCCACGCATCAGGTCGGGGGAATCGACCTGGCCGCGCGCGACCAGGCCGGGAACGATGCGAAACGGCACTCCGGCGAGATCGTCGACCGTCGTGAGCCGCTCGGCCAGTGCCGCCAGGCCCGCCGGGGTGCGCAAGCGGGCGGCTTCGCGCCACCCTTCGCGGCTGCCGATCATGCCGCAGGCAATCACCGGCGGCACCGGGGCCGAGGCAAGCCAGTCGGCGCACAGTGCTTCCCAGGCCTCGCTGAAGCGTCCGTCGGTGATCGTCAGCACGCCGCTCGGGGACTCGCGGCGCGCCAGGATGCTGCCGTCGGCCGCGAGGAGCCAGGCGCGCAGCGTACTCGAGCCCCAGTCGAGCCCGATCAGGGCGGCGCGCTTGCCCGCACGCGGGGCGCCGGGAGCTTCCGGCGGGGAGGGTGCGATCATGGCGGGAGTATGCACCATCGATCGCTTGGTATGATCGAGCCATCCCATGACGCTCACCGAACTCAAGTACATCGTCGCAGTCGCGCGTGAGCGGCACTTCGGCCGCGCCGCCGAAGCCTGCTTCGTGAGCCAGCCGACATTGTCGGTGGCGATCAAGAAGCTCGAGGAAGAGCTGGGCGTGCAGTTGTTCGAGCGCGGCGGCAGCGAAGTCAGCGTGACGCCGATCGGCGAGCAGGTGGTCGAGCAGGCGCAGCACGTGCTCGAGCAGGCCAATGCGATCCGCGAGATCGCCGAGCAGGGCAAGGACCCGCTGGCCGGACCGCTGCGCGTCGGCGTCATCTACACCATCGGCCCGTACCTGCTTCCCGAACTGGTGCGGCGGATGATCGACGACGCCCCGCAGATGCCGTTGCTGCTGCAGGAGAACTTCACCGTCAAGCTGCTCGAGCTGTTGCGCCAGGGCGAGATCGACATCGCGATCCTCGCCGACCCGTTCCAGGACCAGGGCCTGGTCACGCTGGCCGTGTACGACGAGCCCTTCGTCGTGGCGGTGCCGAGGCGCCATCCGTGGGCGCAGCGCGAAGCGATCGGCTCGCAGGAGCTCAAGGACGAAACGATGCTGCTGCTGGGCAGCGGGCACTGCTTTCGCGACCACGTGCTCGAGGTCTGCCCGGAGATGTCGCGCTATTCGCAGTCGAGCGTCGGCATCCAGAAGACCTTCGAGGGGTCGTCGCTCGAGACGATCCGGCACATGGTTGCGTCGGGGATCGGCATTACCGTGCTGCCCCTGATGGCATGTGCACAAGCGCGCGACGACGACCTGCTGCGCTACATTCCTTTCCATGAGCCGCCGCCGCGGCGGCGCGTGTCGCTGGTGTGGCGCAAGAGCTTCACGCGTACCCCCGCGATCGAGGCGCTGCGCGCGTCGATCATGAAGTCGGATCTACCCGGCGTGGTCAAGCTGCCGGGGCAGGAACCCGTGTCCCACTGACCGGACGTGTGCCGGCCTGCGAGTCGAACCATGAACGAACGCCCCCGCTACCCCGGCATCGAGGAGACCATCGGTCGTACGCCGCTGGTACGGCTGCAACGCATCGCCGGTGCCGACAACGAGCGCCGCGGCAACGTGCTGCTCGGCAAGATGGAAGGCAACAATCCTGCCGGCTCGGTGAAGGACCGACCGGCGCTGGCGATGATCGTGCGCGCCGAGGCGCGCGGCGAAATCCGCCCCGGCGACACGCTGATCGAGGCCACCTCGGGCAACACCGGCATTGCGCTGGCGATGGCCGCGGCGGTACGCGGCTACCGGATGGTGCTGATCATGCCGGACAACCTGTCGCTGGAGCGCCGGCAGTCCATGAAGGCCTACGGCGCCGAGTTGATCCTGGTCACGCAGGCGCAGGGCATGGAGGGCGCGCGCGACCTGGCCGAGCAGATGCAGCGGGAAGGGCGCGGGCGGGTGCTCGACCAGTTCTCCAATGACGACAACTGGGCCGCCCACTACGAGACCACCGGCCCCGAGATCTGGGACGACACGCGCGGACAGGTGACGCACTTCGTCTCTGCAATGGGCACGACGGGCACCATCACCGGTGTGTCGCGCTACCTGAAGGAACGCAACCCGGCGGTGTCCATCGTCGGTGCGGAGCCGGCCGAGGGTTCGTCGATTCCCGGCATCCGCAAGTGGCCCGAGGCGTACCTGCCGTCGATCTACCGGCATGCGCGGGTCGACCGGATCGAAACGGTCACCCAGGCCGACGCCGAAGAGATGGCGCGCCGGCTGGCGGCCCAGGAGGGCGTCTTCTGCGGCATTTCGGCGGCTGGCGCGTGCTGCATTGCGCTGCGAATCGCCGAAGAAACCGAGAATGCGACGATCGTGTTCGTGGTCTGCGACCGGGGCGACCGCTACCTGTCGACCGGCGTCTTCCCCGGCTGAGCGCCCAGATCGACTCCCCGCACTGCGTCTGCTCCTGCGCGACGGCACACGCGTAGGCGTTCCGATGCACGCCCGCCATGCGCCGCTGCGCGCCGTGCTGTTGCTGGTCGGCGCCTGCGTGTCGTTCGCGCTGCTCGACAGCGTGGCGAAGTACCTGTCGCAGACGCACCATCCGCTGCTGGTCGCGTGGGCGCGCTACGTGTTCCACGTGCTGGTGATGGTGGCGGTGTTCCTGCCGCGCATGGGCCGTGCGCTGGTGCGCACGCGGCGTCCGTCGCTGCAGGTCGCGCGCGGCGTGTGCCTGGGCATGTCGTCGGTGTGCTTCTTCTCCAGCATCGCCTACCTGCCGCTGGCCGAAGCGACGGCGATCGTCTCGATCGTTCCGATCCTGGTGACCGTCGGTGCGGTGAACCTGATGGGCGAGCGCGCTCCGCGCGGAACCTGGTGGTCGCTCGCGGCCAGCTTCGCGGGCGTGCTGCTGATCGTGCGGCCCGGCAGCGCGCTGTTCGGCTGGGCGGCCCTGCTGCCGCTGGTTGCGGCGCTGTTCATCGTCGGCTACCAGTTGCTCACCCGCAGGCTCACCGGGGTCGACAACGGCCTGGCGACGCTGTTCATCGGAGCGTTGGTAGCGGCGGTGCTGCTTGCGCTGATGGCGCCACGCCAATGGCAGATGCCCCAGGGGTGGATCGAGGCGCTGCTGTTCGTGTCGACCGGCGTGATCGGCGCGTTCGGACACCTGCTGCTGGTGCGTGCGTACGAGCACGGGTCGGCCGCGGCGCTGGCGCCGTTCGGCTACACGCATGCGGTCATGGCGGTGGTGTTCGGGCTGCTGATCTTCGGACAGTTTCCCGATGCGGTTTCGATGGCGGGCATCGTGCTGATCGTCGCCACGGGCGTGTTCATGGCGACGCGGCGCGGCGTCGACGCCCGGCCGATCGAGGATTAGAACCCCTGCCAGTACCTGCCGCCCGAGTTACGCCAGTGGTTTTCGAACCAAGACCGGCGCGGCGAGTTATCGCCGCGCGGCGAGCGTGCGCGCCAGCTCGTAGACCGCCATCGCGTAGAAGCTCGAGCGGTTGTAGCGCGTGATCGTGAAGAAGTTCGGTGCGCCGAGATAGTAGCTGGTGGAATCGTCGCCGTTGGGCAGGTCGATCAGCGCCAGCGGCATCTCGAACGAGACCGGCTCGGCGCTGGAAACGCCGTAGCCGGCGAGCTCGTCGATCGTGAACTGCGGCCGGATGCCGGCTTCGATCAGCGGGACGAGTTGCCCCTCGCTGTCGAACAGCATCTCGAAGCGCACCGGCTCGCCCGCGCGCCAGCCGTGCTCGGCCAGGAAGTTGGCGACGCTGCCGATCGCGTCGGCGGCCGAGGACTGCAGGTCGACGCGACCGTCCTCGTCGAAGTCGATCGCGAAGCGCCGGATGCTGCCCGGCATGAATTGCGGCAGCCCGATCGCTCCGGCGAAGGAGCCGCGCGCCGCGAATACATCGAGGTTTGCTTCGCGGCTGAAGAGAAGGAACTCGCCGAGCTCGGAACGGAAGTAGTCGGCACGCCGCGGGTAGTCGAACGCGAGCGTGGCCAGCACGTCGAGCACGCGGTGCTCGCCGGTCCTGCGGCCGTAGATCGTCTCGACCCCGATGATCGCGACGATGATCTCGGGCGGCACGCCGTAGCGCGCCGCCGCACGATCGAGCCACTTCTCGTGCTCGCGCCAGAAGCGCAGTCCCTCGCGGATGCGCAGCGTGTCGAGGAATCGTGAGCGGTAGGCTTGCCACGATCGCTTGGCGGTGGTTGGCGCAGGCGTCATCAGGCGCACCGCCTGGTCGTTGTGGCGCACGTGCGCGAACGCCTGGAGCAGCTCCGATTCGATGAAGCCGTGCCGTTCGACCATCTCGGTGACGAACGCCCTGACTTCCGGACGGTTGGCGTAGTCGCCGGTGGTGTTCGTACTCGCGGTTGCCAGGTCCGGGTTCGCGGGTACCGACGTCTGCGCGGCGGCGGGCGTAGCGGACAGCGCCAGCGACCAGGCGGCAACGGCCGCCAGGCTCGCGAGGTGAAGGCGGGCGCGGCGGATCGGAAGTTGCGGGGAAGGGCGGGCGGCGTTCGAACGCGGGTTCACGGCTTGAAGGCTTGCACGGACTTGCGCAAGTGTCGCACGGCGGCACGCTCGGGCACCGCTTCGTCGTAGCGCAGGCGCTCGTAGGTCTTGACGATCCGTCGCGCCTCGGCCAGCCGTTGGCCGTCGAGCGCGCGGGCGATCCGTGCAAGATGCTGCGACGGAGTCTCGTGCTTCGAGCGCCCGAGTCCCACCGCGGCCAGGCGCGAACAGAACGTCGCGTAGGCTTGCATCACCGGGTCGCGCGGCAATTGCGGTCGCAGCGTGAACAGCGCGATGCCGCCCAGCACGGCGGTCAGCACCGCAGCGAGCAGGGCGGCCAGCTGGCGCCAGTCGTCCGAGGTGACGCCGATGCGCTGCAGCAGGCCACGCTGGCGGGAGCGGTCGTACGACAGGATCCACTGGTTCCAGGCGTTGCTGACCGCGTCGAGGTTGAACCACAGCTGGCGCAGCATCGCGCTCGTGCGCCCCCCGGTGTCGTCCGCGAGGCGACCAGAGTCGATTCGCAGGCCGCGCTCGATGCGCTGGGGCGCGACCGCCGCGGTCGGGTCGACGCGGATCCAGCCGCTGCCGTCCAGCCAGACTTCCGACCAGGCGTGGGCGTCGGCCTGTCGTACCACCCAGTAGCCGTCGACCGGGTTGCGCTCGCCACCCTGGTAGCCGGTGACGATCCGGGCAGGAATGCCGAGCGCGCGCATCAGCACCGTGAACGCGCTTGCGTAGTGCTCGCAGAAACCTGCGCGGGTGTCGAAGAGGAAGTCGTCGACGCTGTCCCGGCCGAGCAGCGGCGGCTCGAGCGTATACCTGAAAGGTTCGGTGCGAAACAGCGCCAGCGCACGATCCACCAGCGCGGCATCGGCTTGCGGTGTATCGCCCGCTTCGGCACGCCATTGCGAGGCCATCTCGATGGTGCGCGGATTGAAGCTGCGCGGCAGCGCCAGCCACTCGCGCAGCGAGGACGCGGTTTCGTCCATGCCGACACGAAACGCGGTGCTCGAAACCAGCGTCACGCGGGTGCGCCCGGGTAGTGCGTTGCGCGAGACCAGCTGCAGGTCGTGGCGTAGCAGCGGCTCGACCCCGGTCGACTGTGCATGGACCGGCATCTCGAGCGCGAATAGCCAGCTGCGGCCGGCGGGTTCCAGCGTCATCGTGTAGCGCACCGGCCGGTTCGCATCGAGCGTTTCGATGCGCGGCGGCGACGCCGGCCCTCGCCGCACGCCGGCGCGCCAGGTCTGGCCGTCGAAGGACCCGAAGACGGGTCCGCGCCAGTACAGCTGCGCGGTCGGCGGTACGGCGTCGTCGAACAGCACGCGGAAGGCGATCTCGTCGGATTCGGACAGCTGGGCGATGTTGCCGGGCGTCATCGCCTCCGACAGGCCGGTGCGCGCGCGTTGGGCATCCGACGGCAGGCCCCATAGCGGCCCGCCCGGCCGGGGGAACATCACGAAGACGACGGCAGCAATCGGCAGCGCCTGCGCCAGCAGCAGGCCGACACTGCGAAAGCGTTTGCCGAGCGGCATTTCGTGGTGCCGGAACTGCATCGTCAGCATCGCGGTGAGCAGCGCATACAGCGCCACCGACACGACTGCCGCGGTGGCGATCGACTGCGAGTGGAAGAACACCGCGAGCAGCAGGAAGAAGCACAGGAAGATCACCACGAACAGGTCGCGCCGCGCCTGCATCTCCATCAGCTTCAGGCCCAGGAACAGCACCAGCAGCGCGACGCCGGGCTCGCGGCCGAACACGGTCTGGTAGTGCGCGTAGACCGCGGCGGTGCACGCGATCGCCGCCACCCAGCGCACCGACGCGCGCGGCAGCCAGCGCCCCGACATCACCAGCCCGAGCCGCCACAGGAACAGCACGAAGAAGCCGACGCCGACCCACCATGGAAGGTGGCCCAGGTGGGGCAGGACCGAGAGCGCCACCGGCGCCATCAGGAACAGCGTCTCGCGCCGCTCGCGCTCCCATTGCGCGCCCAGCGTGCCGCCCAGCGCGCGCAGCGACCACGACAGCGTGCGTGCCATCGCGTCAGGCGCCCCAGGTGGCGAGCGCTTCGAGGCAGCGCGCGCGGTGCACCGGTCCGGCGTCGAGGTCGAGATGCCGTCCAGGCAGCGACAGCGCGTAGCGCACGCCCGCCGCGTCCGCATCGAGCACCCAGCGGGTGAGTCTCGACAGGCGTGCCTCGACGTCCATCGACGAGGGCAGTTGCGCCCAGTCGAGCGACAGCTCGCCGAGGTCGCCGCCTTCGAACTCCTTGGTGATCAGCGTCTCGGAGGCGGTTCGCGCGATCGCCTTCCACGCGATCAGCCGCGGCGAGTCGCCGGCAGCGTAGGGTCGCAGCGCCGCGATGTCCTCCTGGCCGCGGCCCTGCGCGGTGCCTTCGCCGCCGGCTGCGGCACTGGCCGGGAGCGGCGGCGCGGTGGTCTCGGGGTGCGGATAGACGAGCACGCGCAGCGCCGGCTTCCAGCGCGCCCACGCGCGCCACAGGCCGAGCGGAAAGGTGGTGGTGAGGGTCAGTGCCGGCACCTGCATCCAGCCGCGCTGCTGCGTCGGCAGCGCGATCGAGACGAAATGCTCGGCATTGCCCGCCAGGTCGAAGTACTCGGGCTGCGCCATCGTTGCCGTATGCAGGGACAGCGCATAGCGCTCGAGGGTGCTCTCGTTGCGCGCGATCAGCGTGACCTCGGCGAGTTGTCCGGCGAACACCGGTTCGGCACGCCCGGCCCGCAACGTCAGTCGCGCGAGGTTGCGAAACGTGTGCAGCAAACCCACGACGGCGGCCGAGCCCAGCAGGAATGTCAGCGCGTAGCCGAGCGACAGCTGGTAGTTGATCGCCGTGATGAGCATCGTGACGACGACCGCCAGGAACAGTGCGCCGGCGCGCGACGGCAGCACGAAGATGTTGCGACGTGTCAGCCTGCGGTCGCCGGCGCGCGCGGCGGTGCGCCCGGGGAAGAGATCGAGCAGGCGATGCGTGGCCAGGCTCACGGCACGGCCACCGCCTTCATCAGTTCGGCCACCATCTCGGCGCGGGCGCGATGCGAGACGCTGCCGCCCTTGGCCGGACGCAGCCGGTGCCCTGCCACGGCGGTAAGCACCGCCTGCACGTCGTCGGGCAGCACGTGGTTGCGCCCGTCGAGCAGCGCCCAGGCGCGCGCGGCCTGCACCAGTGCCAGTCCGGCCCGCGGGCTCAGGCCCTCGGCGAGTGCCGGGCTGCGCCGGCTGAAGGTGAGCAGGTTCTGCACGTAGTCGAGCAGCGGCGGCGCGCAGCGAATCTCGCGCACCAGCTTCTGCGCCTCCAGCAGCTGTGCCGGATCCATGCGTGCGGGCAGGCGCTCGAGCATGGCGCGGCGGTCGTCGCCTTCGAGCAGCGCGCGCTCGGACTTGGCGTCGGGGTAGCCGAGCTCGACGCACATCAGGAATCGGTCCAGCTGCGACTCGGGCAACGGAAAGGTGCCGACCTGGTCCTGCGGGTTCTGCGTGGCGATGACGAAGAACGGATCGGGCAGTGCCATGGTGCGGCCGTCGATCGAGGCCTGGCGTTCCTCCATCGCTTCGAGCAGCGCCGACTGGGTCTTGGGCGACGCGCGATTGATTTCATCGGCGAGCAGCACCTGCGAGAACACCGGACCGGGGTGGAACACGAACTGCGATGTCTCGCGGTCGTACACCG
>CAZBTE010000063.1:0-9919 GCA_964494665.1 uncultured Limnobacter sp. | reverse complement strand
ACGCGCGTTCTCGCGGCTCGATGCGCAGCGCCTGCCGGTACTTGGTGACGGTACGGCGCGCCACGGCCAGTCCCTGTCGCGCCAGCAGTCGGGCGATCTGCGCGTCCGATAGCGGCGCGTTCGGACGTTCGTCGCGAATCATGTCGCGGATCAGGCCGCGAACGGCGGTGCCCGAATAGGCGTTGCCGCTTACCGATGTCATCGCGCGCGAGAAGAAGTACTTCAGCTCGAACACGCCGAGCGGGGTCGCGATGTACTTGTTGTTGGTGACTCGCGACACCGTCGATTCGTGCATGCCGGTTTCGTTGGCGATCTCCTTCAGGCCGAGCGGCTTCATCGCCATCGGGCCCAACTCGAAGAAGCGCCACTGGCGGTCGATGATGGCTTGGGCCACTCTCAGGATGGTGACGAAGCGCTGCTCGACGCTGCGCAGCGTCCAGCGCGCTTCCTGCAGGTGGCTCGCCAGTTCGGCGTTCTGGCTGCAGCGATGGCGCTGGAACAGCTCGGCGTACACCTGGTTGATCCGCACGCGCGGCAGCACCGTGGGGTTGAGCATCGCCGTCCACTTGCCACGCACGCGGCGCACGACGACGTCGGGCACCACGTACTGCGCATGCGTGCCGTCGAAGCGCCAGCCCGGACGTGGATCGAGGCGACGGATACTCTCGCAGGCGGCCTCGACGTGCGCTGCGTCCTTGCCGAGCAGCACTGCCAGGCGTTGCACGTCGCGGGCGGCCAGTCGGTCCAGGTGTTCGGTGACGATCGCGTGGGCGGTCGCACGAAGGTCCGGGCACGGGATCCGGGGCAGCTGCAGCAGCAGGCATTCGGCCACGCTACGTGCCGCCACGCCGGCGGGTTCGAGGGACTGCACCCGCCGCAGCGCAATGGTGAGCTCTTCGGCATCGGGCGGGGGGTCGAGCTCGCTGTCCTGCAGCAAGTCGTCGAGCGGTTGGCGAAGGTAGCCGTCGTCGTCGAGCGATTCGACCACCGCCTTGGCCAGCACGCGATCGCGTTCCGGCAGCGTCAGCACGTCGATCTGCTGGTGCAGGTGCGCGCGCAACTCGGTGCGCACCGCGACGAAATCGAGCGCGCCGAGGCCGGAGTCGTCGGTGCGGCGCGAGGAACTCGAGCCGTCGCCGGTCCACGCATCGCGTTCGTCGTCCGTCGGCGCGGCGGTCTCGGGCCCGGATGCAATTTCGGCACGTTCGACCGGTGGGGTTTGCGCGTCGTCGAGCGGCGCCTCGGTCAGGCTCGTGATGTGCGCGCCGATGGCCGCCGTTTCGAGTTCGTCGGTGCCGTCGCTCTCGTCCTGTTCCAGGAACGGGTTGGTGCCGACCATGTTGCGCAGCTCCTGGACGAAATCCACGGATGACATCTGCAGCAACCTGACGGCATGCTGAAGGCGAGGTGACAGCGTCTGCTGCTGGCGGTGATCGAGGCGCAGGCTGGACTGCATTGTGCGGGACTCCTTGTTATGAAATCGAAGGTCGACGACAAACCAACGCAAGGGTCGTGCCAGTCAGCAAGATGGGCGGAACTTCGCGAATTGCGCCGTAGTAGCGCCGAATCGGATCGAACGTGCGTGCTGCGACAGCGTTGCGTCGGCGCTCAGCTAGAGCGACTCGCCTGATTCCTGCGAAAGTTGCAGCAATACCTGCCCGGGTGCCGCGTTCATCGACGCAGGCGTGCTCCCGGTTGTTCGAGCCATCTCCGCTACCGTCCGCCGGATGCGCTCGGCAAGTGCTTCGGTTGGCGCGCGCCTCATCGCGATGGCTCTGCGTCCGCCATGACCACTTCGTCCTCGCTGGTCGGAACGGTGCTGGACACGCTCGCTCAGCATGCCCGAGAGCGCGCCGAGCAGCGCTCCGAGCCGACCGGACGCGGCGCCGGCCCCGCAGGGCCGTGCGCCCGCGTCGTTCACGAGTTCCTCGTCAGGCGCGCCAGCAGGAAGCCCACTGCAACCGCAGCACCGGTCATCGCGAGCGGATGCTCGCGCACGCTTTGCCGGAAGCTCTCGGTCCATTCCGGCGGGGCGCTCGACAAACCGTCCATGCCGCGATGGACCGATTCCATCGTGCTGTTCACGGTCGAGCGTACCCGTTCCGCGGCCGGCCCGGCCTTGCTGGCGAGATCGTCGACGACGTGATGTGCGGTCTCGGCCACGCGATCGACAAACGCGGGCTGTCGTGCGGACGACGAAGACGACGAAGGCTGGGTGCTCGACGGGAATGGGCTGCCCGACGATGCCTGGGTACCCGACGAAGCGTGGGTACTGCCGTCGGTGGTCGGGAAGGTGACGCTGGCCATGAGAAGACTCCTTCGGTTATGCGGTGAGCATCGACGCCGACCGGGGCGCCCGGTCGTTCCACGACCGCCAGCAACGGCGCACGTGCGGCCGCCACCAGCGACGCCCTTGCGGCAGCGGCGATGCCGGTCATCGATCGCGCGTCGACGTGCGGCGCTCGCCGTTGGACTTCGCGGAACGGCGGCGGCCTTCCGATGCGCCGGCCTCCGCGGCGGCTTCGGGCACGAATTGCTCCATCAGTTCCGAGCGCCGCACGCTCATCGCGTCCGAAAGACCTTCCCAGTCGACCTGCGCGCGCGCCAGTTTCGGAAAGATTTCGCGTTCCTCTTACTTGATGTGGTGCTTCACGTACTCGCCGAGCACCGTGAAGGTCGCCGAGAAGCGCTCTTCCGCCGGTGTCAGCGATCCGAGCTGCTCGATGAGCTGCTTTGCGCTCGTGTGCTCGACTTCTGCCTCTTCGAGCAGCTCGCCGTCGCGCATGGCATCCCGGATGGCGGGATAGAACAGCTCTTCCTCCAGCATCGCGTGCACGGTCAGTTCCCCGCACGTCTGCTCGACAAGGCGTGCGCTTTCCTCGTCGCTGTCCAGGCTCTCGAAGTCGCGAAACGCCTTCTTCGCGCGCTTGTGGTCGTCCTTGAGCATGCCGAGCACTTCGTCGCGGGCGGCCGAAACGCTGCGGGTGTTGGATTGGGCGGTGGGCATGGCAACTCCTTGGTAATGTTCCCGGTGACGGCAAGGTGCCGCGGTCCCCTTCAGGGCAAGGACCGTGCCTTGGCCGCGTGCACAATGACGCAATGGACTCCACGGTCATGAGTGCCGACAGCCAGCGCACCGGGCGGCGTTTCGACGTCTGCAACGGCGATGCCGACGGACTGTGCGCGGTCGTGCAATGGCGGCTGCACGAACCGTCGGCCGCCACGCTGGTCACCGGACTCAAGCGCGAGATCGCGCTGCTCGAGCGCGTGCCGGCGCAGGCCGGCGACGAGGTGCTCGTGTGCGACCTGTCGATGAATCGCAACCGGGACGCACTGGTGCGCCTGCTCGATCGCGGCGTGCGGGTGCGCTACTTCGACCACCATGCAGCCGGCGAGGTGCCCGATCACCCGGGGCTGGAGGCCCACATCGACGTGTCCAGCGGCGTCTGCACCAGCATGCTGGTCGACCGCCACTTGCGCGGCGCGTTCCGCGGCTGGGCAGTGGTCGGTGCGTTCGGCGACAACCTGCGCGGCGCCGCCGAGCGGCTCGCCGCGGAGCTCGGCCTGGATCCCGGCGAGCGCGAGCGCCTGCGCAGGCTCGGCGAGGCGATCAACTACAACGCCTATGGCGACGACGAGCGCGACGTGCACGTCGCGCCGGCCCGCCTGTATCGGCTGCTGGCGCGCTATCGCGATCCGCTCGAATTCCTCGGGCGCGAGCCCGTCGCGCATGAAATCGACGCGCTGCGGCGCGCGGACCTCGCCACGGCCATGGAACAGGCGCCGTGGTGGCAGGGAGACGCCGGGGCGGTGTACGTGCTGCCCGATGCACCGTGGAGCCGTCGTGTGATCGGCAGCTTTGCCAACGAGCTGGCCAGTGCCGCGCCGGGCCGCGCGCACGCGGTCGCCAGGCGCAGCGCCGATGGCATGCTGACGATCAGCGTGCGCGCGCCGATAGAGGCGCCGGGCGGCGCGCACGAGTTGTGTCGGCGTTTCGGGGGAGCCGGGCGGGAGCGTGCCGGGGGAATCGACGCAATCGCCCCGGATCGCTTCGAGGCGTTCGTGGAGGAATTCGCCCGGATGTGCTGGGGCGAACAGCCGGGGTGCGACGCACGGGCCGTCAACGGAGGGGATGCGAAATGATGCTGTTTTCCCTCGACCAGGACAGCGCATTCGCGGCGGCGCTGGCGGGCGAGCTGGGCACGGACATCGCCGCGCACGAGGAGCGGCGGTTCTCGGACGGGGAGTGCAAGCTGCGCCCGCTGGTGGACGTCCGGGGCGCCGACGCCTGCGTGGTGCTCGGGCTGCATGGAGGTCCGCTCGACAGCCCGCACGACAAGCTCTGGCGCCTGCTGGCCTTCGTCGCCACCTTGCGCGACCACGGTGCGCGGCGGGTGACCGCGGTCGTTCCATACCTCGCCTATGCGCGCAAGGACCGCCGCACCAAGCCGCACGATCCGGTCGGCCTGCGTTACGTGGCGCAGCTGTTCGAGGCGGTCGGCACCGACGCGCTGATCGTGCTCGAAGCGCACAACGTCGCCGCATTCGAGAACGCCTTCCGCATCCCGGCGATCAGCCTCCAGGCGCATCGCGCCTTCGGTGCGCTCGTCGCGGAACTCGGCGCTGGCGTTCCGCTGGCGGTCGCGTCGCCCGATCCGGGCGGAGTCAAGCGCGCGCAGTTGTGGCGCGAAGCGCTGCAGGCGCAGCTGGCGGCGCCGGTCGGCTTCGCGATGGTCGACAAGCGTCGCAGTGCCGGCGTCATGTCCACGCTCGGGCTGGTTGCAGGCGACGTCGCCGGCGCCACCGTCCTGCTGCTCGACGACCTGATCGGCGGCGGCGAGACGATGCGGCAGGCCGCCCATGCGCTGCGTGGCGCCGGCGCAGCGTCGATCGTGGCCTGCGCGGCGCACGGCCTGTTCGTCGAGCAGGCTGCCGACGTGCTGGCCGACGAAGCGATCGCGCGGCTGGCGGTGACCGACAGCGTCCCGGCGTTCCGCCTGCCGCCCGACGCGCCGGTGCGCGGCAAGCTGCGCGTCGCCTCGTGCGCGCCGCTGTTCGCGCAGGCGATCCGGCGATTGCACGTGGCCGGCTGAAGGCGGGCCGGCGGGGACGCGACGCAGCCGGCCTGCGGCGCTGGCGTGCGGCTACGGCTCGTGGCCGGCGCGATCGAGCGCGTCGAGTGCGTCGAGCGCCGACGCCGCGTGCGCCAGGTAGCGCCGGCCGAGCGGCAGCCACCGATCGGGCGTGCGCGGCTGCGGGTCGAGCAGGTGGGCGACGGCCAGTCGTGCGCGCAACGCCGCCCGGTTGGCGGTGTAGAGGTGCAGCAGCGAATCGGGCGGGCGCTCGCCGAGTTCCGCGGCGACGCCGTCCACCACCCGTTGCGTAACCCAGGACGCGCCAGCGACCGCGCATTCGAGCCCGAGGTAGGTCAGTTCGTCGAACGGATCGACCTGCCGCAGCTCGGCGCTGAACTCGAGGCAGTCGATGATCACCGGGGGACGATTCAGGCAGACGTGCTCGGGTCGCAGGTCACCGTGTCCGTCGACGACGTGATGGCCCAGCACGCGTTCGCGCAGCGTCGCGGCCTGGGCATCGATCGCCGCATCGAGCCGATCGAGCACGGGGCCCGCCTGGAGGCCGGCGAAGCGCGGCTGGACCAGCAGGGCGCGATTGATCGCCTGTTCGCGGCGCATGCGCGCCAGGTAGGCGTCGGCGCCGAGGGTGGTGGGTGCGGCTTCGCGATAGAAGCGCGCCAGCAGCGCGATCACCGCGTCGATGTCCTCGGGCCGCAGCGCCCCGGTCGCGATGACGCGGTCGAGCATCCGCTCGGCGGGCAGCCGGCGCATCAGCACCAGCCAGTCGATCGTCGTGCCGGGGGCGGGAAGGCGGTCTTCGGGCAGCAGCGCGAAGCGGCCCTCGTGCCACTGCAGGGCAAGCAGTCCGAGGTAGACCTGCGGCGCAAGGCGGCGGTTCAGTCGCAGTTCCTCCCGGCAGTTGCGCTCGCGCAGCTGCGGCGTGGAGAAGTCCAGGAACGGGTAGCGCACCGGCTTCTTCAGCTTCAGCACCCGTTCGCCGGCGATGACGACCCACGACATGTGTGTCTCGATCAGCTGCGCGGCGGCCGGGTCCGCGCCGTGCGCCGCGCGCGACATCAGGAAGCGCAGCCTCGATTCGGTGCCTGGATCCGCGTCGCGATCTGCCGCCTGCCCGGTCATCGTGAGCGCCTCTGTCAGGCAGTGGCGGCATCGACTTCGCGCGCCAGTGCGCGCAGGGCGCCCGAGATCTCGACCGGGTACGTTGCGCGGCCCGGCTCGAGCGTGCGCAGCGCGTCGGGCAGCCGCGCGAGCTGCGCCGCGCAGTGCGCGCGCGCCTCGTCCAGCGTCGCGGCTCCGGGCAGCCGCTTGCCGCCCTGCATGCAAGGCCGCAGCAGGGGCTCGCCGTCGGGAGGCTCGTCGAACAGGCCGACGCGATCGCCGGCGAACCGACCCGTCTCGTCGTAGCGGCGCCAGACCTGCTTGATGCCGGGCCAGGTCGCCTTGCCTTCGGAGCGCTTGCGCCGTGCGGCACCGGCATACCACTGCAGCTTGTAGACCGCGTCGAGCGTCGGCGCGTCGCTGGAGGTGCCCAGCGAGGTGCCGACGCCGAATCCGTCGATCGGGGCGCCATCGGCGAGCAGTCTGGCGACTCGATCCTCGTCGAGGTTGCCACTGGCGAAGACGACCACTGCGGTCAGTCCGGCCGCATCGAGCATCGCGCGCACCGCCCTTGCATGGGCGCCCAGGTCGCCGCTATCGAGCCGCACGCCGCCGACGTGTATGCCTTCGGCGGCCAGCACGGGAAAGAGTTCGATCAGCTTGGCGACCGCCGCTTCGGTGTCGTAGGTGTCCACGAGCATCACCGGTCGCTGCGGGCGCGCGCGCGCGAAGGCCTCGAAGGCATCGCGCTCGCGCGCGTGCGCCTGCACGAACGAGTGCGCCATCGTCCCGAACACCGGGATGCCGAAGCGCAGTCCGGCCTCGGCGGTGGCAGTGCCCGCGAAGCCGGCAAGCCAGGCCGAGCGGGCTGCGAAGAGCGCCGCCTCGGCGCCGTGTGCGCGACGCATGCCGAAGTCGATCAGCTGGCGGCCGCCAGCGGCGATGACGATGCGCGCAGCCTTGGATGCGATCAGTGTCTGCAGGTGCACGATGTTGAGCAGCCGGCTCTCCACCAGCTGCGCCTGCGACAGCGGAGCCGTCACGCGCAGGATGGGCTCGTCGGCGAAGAACACCGTGCCTTCGGGCATCGCCTCCACGTCGCCCGTGAACCGGAAATGGCGCAGGTGTTCGAGCAGGCGCGGACTGAAGCCGCCCTGGCGTTCGAGCCAGGCGATCTCGGCCTCCGAGAACGACAGGGTTTCGAGGAAATCGAGCGCCTGCTCGAGTCCGGCGCAGACGAGGAAGTTGCGCCGCGACGGCAGTTTGCGCACGAACAGCTCGAACACCGCAGGCTCGTCCATGCCCTCGTCGAGGTAGGCCTGCATCATCGTCAGCTGGTACAGGTCGGTCAGCAGGGCAGTCATCGCGGGCTCGCTCGGGTAGGTTGCCCGGTGTCAGGGCACGGGTACGTCAGCGGCACACGGGGCGCGCGAGCCTCGTGCTGATCGTCTCGCGGGAGGTGGCGCTCAACGCGCGCCGAGCCGTGCTGCCAGGTATGCTAGCAGTGCATCGAGCGTTCCGACCTTGCCGTAGTCCGCTTCGGGAATCTCGACACCGGTTCGGCCGTGCAGTTCGATCAGCACGTTGAGGAAATCGAACGAGTCGATGTCGAGTTCCTCGCGCATCGGGCGCTTGGGGTCGAGCGTGGAGAAGTCTGCCTCGGGTGCGATCGCCTGGACGCTCTCGATCACCGCCTGCCTGATTTCGTCTGGTGTGCGGTTCATGTCGCCTCCGGGTTCTCGAGTCGCGCGCGCAGTGCGGCGAGATAGCGCGCCCCGGCCATGCCGTCGGTGACGCGGTGATCGCCGGCCAGCGTGACCTGCATCGTGCGCGCCGCGACGACGGCGCCGTCGCGTACGACGGGCCGCGCGACGACCCGCCCCAGGCCCACCAGCGCCACCTGCGGCGGGTAGATGACGCCGTATACGGTTTCGACGCCGAGGTCGCCCAGGTTGGTGACCGTGATCGTGGAGTCGGCGAGGTCGGAACTGCGAAGCCGTCCGCTTCGTGCGCGCACCAGGACTTCGCGCAGTGCCGCCATCAGTTCCGGCAGCGTGAGCTTGTCGGCATCATGCACGGTTGGAACGACGATTCCTCCTGCGCGCAGCGACGTGACCACGCCGATGTGAACCGCCTCGGAGCGCAGGAAGCGGCCGTCGACGAACTTGCCGTTCAGGTCGGGCGCTGCGCGCAGCGACTGCGCTACCGCGCGCAGTGCGAGCGCGGCGAAGAGCACGCGTCCCGTGAGCGGCTGCGTCTGGTTGAAGCGCTCGAGCCACTGCTCGGTCCGATCGACCTCGACTTCGCTGCCCAGGTAGTAGTGCGGAATTTCGCGCTTGGAGCGCGTCATTGCGGCGGCGATTGCAGCGCGCATCGAGGCCGCCGCGTCCGCGACGGCTCCGACGGATTCGGGGGCCGGCACCGTCACCGGCGCAGGCGATGCGACGGGCGCGGGGGAGGGCGCGAGCAGTGCGGCCGCGCCGGACTGGGCCGCCGCGCGCTCGACGTCGGCCACCGAGATCGGGGCGCCCCCCATCGACTCGCCGAGCAGATCCAGGTCGACGTCCAGCTCCGCGGCGCGCCTGCGTGCCGCCGGCGACGCACGCGGCGGGAGGCCAGGACGCGACTTGGGCCGCGCCTCGCCGGGCGATCGGGTCTGCGCCGGCACCGGCGTGACGGCCGATGGCGCGGCCGCTGCCGGGAGCGCTGCCGCCGTCGTCGGTTGCGCTGTCGCCACGACCTGCCAGTCTTCGCCTTCGCCTGCCAGCAGCGCCATCGCCTGGCCGACCGGAATGCGCTGGCCCGGTTGGGCGATCAGGCGCGCGACCGTTCCGGCATCCCAGATCTCGACGTCGATCGCGCCTTTCTGCGTCTCGACGACGCACACGACCTGCCCGCGCTCGACGCGTGCGCCGGGCTCGATGTGCCATTCGATGAAGACGCCTTCTTCCATGTCGGCGCCCAGCGAGGGCATGCGGAATTCGATCATCGGCCCATCACCCGGTGTGCCGCGGCGACGATGCCGTCGACCCGCGGCAGTGCGGCGTCCTCGAGGTGCTTCGGATAGGGGATCGGCACCTCCGCGCTGCACACCCGCGTGAGCGGCGCGTCCAGTTCGTAGAACGCGTGCTCGACGACCGTGGCGATGATCTCGGCGGCCAGGCTGCAGGTCTTCCAGCCCTCGTCGACGACCAGCACGCGCCCGGTCTTCGACGCGGTGGCGACGATCGCCTCGACGTCGAGCGGGCGCAGCGTGCGCAGGTCCAGCACCTCGGCCTCGATGCCTTCGCGCGCGAGCTGCTCGGCCGCGGCAAGGCACTTGGGCAGCGACCCGCCGTAGGTGATCAGGCTCAGGTGCTCGCCCTCGCGTCGCACAGCCGCGTGGTCGATGTCGACCGGGCCGGCGTCGGCCGCCAACTCGCCTTCCATTCCCAGCAGCATCGCGTGCTCGAAGATGATGGTGGGGTCCGGATCCTCGAGCGCGCTCCACAGCATGCCGCGCGCGTCGGCCAGCGTCGCCGGGGCGAGCACGCGCAACCCCGGCACGTGCGCGTACCAGACTTCGAGGCTGTGCGAATGCTGGGCGGCGAGCTGGCGTCCGCCGCCGGTGGTCATGCGGATCACGACCGGAACGTTGATCTGCCCGCCCGACATGTGGCGCAGTGTCGCGGCGTTGTTCACGATCTGGTCGAGCGCGAGCAGGCTGAAGTTCACCGTCATCACCT
>CAZBTE010000062.1:0-9966 GCA_964494665.1 uncultured Limnobacter sp. | reverse complement strand
TGCAGGTGTAGGGCAGGTCGCGGAACAGCCGCGACAGGCAGTTCAGCGAGCCGACGCAGCGCTTGACCTCGTTCATCCTGCCGGCCTGTGCCTTGCGCACCAGGTCCGGGTCGGCCAGCAGCGGGCGGCAGACCTCCCAGAAGTCGAACTCGCCGTTCTCGATGCACTGGTTGGCCATCGCCGGGTCGGGCAGGCGGTTGCCGAACGCGATCGGCGTGTCGGGCAGCAGCTTCTTCGCGCGCGCCGCGAGCCGGTTCCAGTAGCCGGGTGCGATGTCGCGGCCG
Source organism: uncultured Limnobacter sp. (assembly GCA_964494665.1). Classification (GTDB taxonomy): domain Bacteria; phylum Pseudomonadota; class Gammaproteobacteria; order Burkholderiales; family Burkholderiaceae_E; genus Zeimonas. The sequence goes on along the minus strand of CAZBTE010000062.1, from coordinate 9,682 downwards.
ATGGAGGATTCCGGTGCTTCCTGCCAGCCGACCGTGACGCTGATCATGTCGACGCCGCGCTCGCCGGCCATCTGCATCAGCTCGAAGCACTCGTCCTCGCTGTTGCCGCCCCAGCGGTCCATCAGTTCGGCGCCGTTCAGGCGGATCACCAGCGGTGCGTCACCCTGCGCCTGCTTGATCGCGTCGATCAGCTCGCACATGAAGCGGCCGCGGTTCCTCACCGAGCCGCCGTACTCGTCGGTGCGGCGGTTGGTGAACTTCGAGTTGAAGTTGGCCAGCAGGTAGCCCATGAAGCTGGTGACTTCGGTGCCGTCGAAGCCGGCGCGCAAGGCCCGCCTGGCGGCGTCGGCGTGCTGGGCGATGGTCTCGCCGATCTGCTCCTTCGGGATCTCGCGCGGCGGCCGGAAGTGCGGCAGCGTCTGCGGCACGATCGACGGCTGGATGCAGTAGCCGAGGTCGATGCCGCCGTAGCGCCCGGCGTGCAGGATCTGCTGGATCGCGATCGCGCCGGCGTCGTGGATCCAGCCGGCGATCTTCTCGAACTCGGGCAGGAAGCGATCGTCGTGCAACGCCACCTGGCGGAAGTAGGCCTTGCCTTCGCCGAGCGGGTCGGGGTAGGCGCCCTGGTTGGTGATGATGCCGCACTGCGTGCCTGCGATCACCTGCATGCGCCCCAGCTCGCGCACCGTGATCGTGCCGTCGCGCTCGTTGTAGTTCGACACGCAGCAGGCGCCGTACTTGATGCGGTTGCGGCTTTCGAGCTTGCCCCACTTCGCGGGCTCGAACAGGCGGCTCAGGGTTCGGGTCATCGGGTCGTTCCTCGTCGTTGTGTCTCTTCGGACCGCTCGCGTTCGAGCGTCGCGGCGATGCGCTCGCGCAAATCGCGGCGCAGGATCTTGCCGGCGGGGCTGATCGGGAAGCGCTCCACCAGTTCGAGGCGTTCAGGCAGCTTGAACTTCGCGATGCGCTGCGCGAGCAGGAACTCGGCCAGCTGCGCCAGCGTCAACGTCTCGTTCTCGTGCAGAACGACGAACGCGCACGCCTTCTCGCCGTACACCGGATCGGGCATCGCCACCACGCAGCAGCCGTGCACCGCCGGATGCTTGAGGATCAGGTTCTCGACTTCGTCGCTGCTGATCTTCTCGCCGCCTCGGTTGATCAGGTCCTTCTTGCGGCCCTCGGTGAACAGGTAGCGGCCGCGCTTGCGCACGACGTCGCCCATCCGGTAGAAGCCGTCGGCGGTGAAAGCGGCCGCATTGGTCTCGGGCGCGTTGTAGTAGCCGCGGATGGTGTAGGGCCCGCGCGCGAGCAACTCTCCGGGCTCGCCGTCGGGCACCTCGTTGTCTTCGAGGTCGACGATCCTGATCTCGTCGTGCTCGCACACCGGGCTGCCGGAGCTCTCGAGCAGCAGATCCTCCGGAGCGTCGAGGCGCACCAGGTTGATCAGCCCCTCGGCAGTGCCGTAGACCTCCTGCGGGATGCAGCTCCATTGCGCGCGCACGCGCCGGCGCAGCTCCGGCGCCAGGCGAGCGCCGCCGTTCTGCATCACCTCCAGCGAAGAGAGGTCGTGGCGCGCCGGCACGTCGGAGTTGAGCCACAGCGTGACCAGCGGCACCGCAGCCGATACCAGCGTGACGCGGTGGCGTTCGATCAGCGGGAACACTGCCTCGGCGGCGTGGCCGGGCGCAAGCACGACCGTGGCACCGGCGGCGAAGCAGGCGAGAATGCCGGGGCTGGCGAGGCTGTAGTTGTGGCCCAGCGGCAGCACTGCGAGGAAGACCGTCGCTTCGTCGATCCGTGCCACGCGACCGGAGGCCTTGGCGTTCAGGACGTAATCGTTGTGGGTGCGCGGGATCAGCTTGGGCAGCGCGGTGGTGCCGCCAGAGAGCAGCATCAGCGCCACTTCGTCGGGTGCGACGCCGGGCAGCGCGGCGGCCTGTGCCGCGCCGGAGCCGTCATCGAGCAACTCCTCAAGCGGCGACTGTCCCGGCAGCGGCGCTCCGGCGACGAACACCCGCTCGAGGGTCGGGTATTCGGTGCGCAAATCGTCGGCCATCGCGCGGTAGTCGAAATCGCGTACCCGCTCGGGCACGAACAGGGCGCGCGCGCCGGCGTGGCGGATGAAGTGGGCGAGCTCGTTGTGGCGATGCGCCGGCAGCGCCATGACCGGGATGACGCCGATGCGCACCAGCGCGAAGAACGTGAAGACGAACTCCGGCACGTTGGGCAGTTGCATCACCACGCGATCGAGGGGGCGCAGGCCGGTCGCGGCGAGCCGGCGCGCCAGCAAGTCGCTGCGCTCGAGCAGCTCGCGATAGGCGATGTGACGCTCGCCGTGGATCAGTGCGGTCTTGTCGGGAAGACGGCGTGCGGTGTGCGCGAGCATCTCCCACAGCGTGATGTCTTCCCACAGCCCCAGCCTGCGCCAACGCGCAACCGCCTCGTCTGGCCAGGGCGTGCAGCCTTGCAGCATCGGAGTTCCTTGGGGGTACCCGGGGCCGACGCCGCGGGCATGCCGGCCGATCTTACGCTTCGGCAGGGTCGTTGCAAGTGCAATCAATCAGCCGGCTTGTCATGCATCAAGCCGATGAGGTTCTCGTGCATCTGCGCCAGCAGGCGCTTCAGGATCGCGACCTCGGCGTCGCTCATGCCGGCGAGTGCCATCTGCTCGTAGCGCAGCGCGAGCGGCACGATCCGGTCGGTGAGCGCGGCGGCGCCGCGCGTGAGCGACACCGTGATCGCGCGTGCGTCGCCGCGGCTGCGGGCGCGCCGCACCAGGCCTCGCTCGTGCATCTGCCCGAGCAGTCGGGACAGCGTCGACGCTTCGATCGCCGTCAGTACCGACAGGTCACCGAGCCGTTGCGGGCCCTCGCTGCGCAGCGACGCCATCACTCGCCACATCGGCAGCGTCACTCCGAAGACGCCGAGTTCGCGCGTGAAGGCGTCCGAGACGCGTCGGCCGGCGCGATTGAGCAGGTAGGGAACGTACTGCGCGAGTTCGAGCACGCGCCGGCCTTTCGTGACGGAATATTTGCAGATGCAAATATTAGCGCCGTTGCCGCAGGCTCTGCACGCGTTCGACGACGACGCGGGCCGCGCGGTCGATCTCTTCGGCGGTATTGAAGCGCCCGATGCCGAAGCGCAGCGCGACGCGCGCGGCGCTGCCGGCGGCGCCGATCGCCTCGAGAACGTGCGAGGGCTTGACCGACCCGCTCGAGCAGGCAGCACCGGCCGACACGGCCACGCCGTCGAGCCCGAGCAGCAGTGGTTCGGGCTCCACGCCGTCGATGCCGAGGTGCAGGTTGCCGGCCAGCCGCTGCGTCGGGTGGCCGTTCAGCGTCAGCCCGTCCAGCGCGCCGGTCAGGCGTTCGAGCAGGCGCTCGCGCAGCGCGCACAGCCGCGCGCATTCCTCGTCCATCGATTGCACTGCCAGCTCGCAGGCGACGCCCAGGCCGACGATGCCGGGCACGTTCAACGTTCCGGAGCGCAGGCCGTTCTCCTGGCCGCCGCCTTCCACCTGGGGCACCAGGTCGGTGCGTCGCGGGCGGCGGCGCAGGAACAGTGCACCGACGCCCTTCGGCCCGTAGAACTTGTGCGCCGACAGCGCCAGCAGATCGATCGACGCCGCCTCGACGTCGAGCGGCATGCGTCCGAGCGCTTGCGTGGCGTCGACGTGGAACAGCGCGCCCGCCTCGTGCACCACGGCGCCGATCTCGGCGATCGGCTGCAGCGTGCCGATCTCGTTGTTCGCGGCCATCACCGACACCAGCGCCGTGTCGGCGCGCAGCGCGCGGCGTACGTCGTCGGGGTCGACGCGGCCGTGGCGGTCGACCGGCAGCACGGTCAGCGACCATCCCTGCGATTCCAGGCGTCGGCAGGTGTCGAGCACCGAGCGGTGCTCGATCGCGGTGGTGATCAGGTGCGCACCGGGGTGCGCCTGCGCGACGCCCCTGATCGACAGCGCATTCGACTCGGTCGCGCCCGAGGTGAACACGATCTCCGAATAGCGCGCGCCGATCGCCTGCGCGACGCGCTCGCGCGCCTCCTCGACGGCGGTTGCGGCGTTGCGGCCGAACGCGTGACTGCGGTTGGCCGGGTTGCCGTAGTGTTCGCGGAAGTATGGCAGCATCGCGTCGAGGACGCGCGGATCGACCGGAGTGGTCGAGTGATGGTCGAGGTAGATCGCGTGTGTCATGGTCGGGCAGATGGCGGTGCCTGCGCAGAACGGTGCATGCGCGAGCATAGCGCCGGTGCGCGGCCGCGACGATGGCGGCTCGCCCGGCGCAGGGAGACCCGATGAAAGTACTGATCGTCGGCGCCGGTCCGGCCGGCCTGTACCTCGCCTACCTGCTGAGGCGGCAGGATCCGCAAGTCGAGCTGCGCGTGGTCGAGCAGAACCCGCCCGACGCGACCTTCGGCTTCGGCGTGGTGTTCTCCGATCGCGCGCTCGAGTTCCTGCGCGGCGACGACCCGCAGACCTGCGAGCTGGTCACTGCGGCGACGGAGCAGTGGTCGGACCTGGTGCTGAACCATCGCGGCCAGCGGATCGCGATCGACGGCATCGGCTTCGCCGCGATCGGGCGGCTGAAGCTGCTGCAATTGCTGCAGCAGCGGGTCGCGAGCGTGGGCGTCGGTCCCGAGTACCGGCGCGCCATCATCGATGCGCGCGAGTTCGACGGCTACGACCTGGTGGTCGGCGCCGACGGCGTCAACTCGTTCGTGCGCAACGGGCGCGAGGCCGACTTCGGCACCAGCGTGGACCACTTGCAGAACCGCTTCGCGTGGTTCGGCACCACGAAGCGGTTCGAAACCCTGACCCAGACCTTCGTGCGGGCACGGGCCGGCACCTTCAATGCGCACCACTACCGCTACGTGCCGGACATGAGCACCTTCATCGTCGAGTGCGATCCCGCGACCTGGGAGCGCGCCGGCTTCGCTTCCATGAACGAGGGCGAGACCCGCGCGTACCGCGAGCAGGTGTTCGCCGAAACCCTCGACGGCCATCCGCTGGTCGCCAACCGGTCGATGTGGCGTCGCTTCCCCAGGGTCTGGAGCGAGCGTTGGTCGGTCGGCAACCGCGTGCTGATCGGCGACGCGCTGCGCACCGCGCACTTCTCGATCGGTTCGGGCACCCGCCTGGCCCTCGAGGACGCGATCGCACTGGCGAAGGCGCTGCGCGAGCAGCGGGCCTCGATCGCCGAGGCGCTGGCGGCGTTCGAAGCGGCACGCAAGCCGATCGTGCGCAAGCTGGTCACGGCGGCGAACGCGAGCGCCGACTGGTACGAACGCTTCGCCGGACACATGCGGCTCGAACCGTGGGAGCTTGCGTGGCAGTACGTCCAGCGCAGCGGGCGGGTCGACGTCGAGCGGCTGCGGCGCGTGTCGCCGAAGTTCGTCGCCGGCTACGAATCGTACCGGCAGGCGGGCGGGCAATGACGCGCAGTATCATTGCGCAGCCGCGCGCGATGCGTGGCGATTGCCAATTCGCCCCGGAACGGAATCGGCCCATGCAGCCTCTCTCTCGCCGTCGCCTCGCTGTTTTCGCGGCGGCCGCCTCCATCGGCCTGGCAGCCTGCACTGCCGAGCTCGACCCGGCCAGGGCGGTCGATCTCGACACCGCCCGTGCCGAACTCGAGGCCGGTCGCGCAATCCTGATCGACATCCGCGAGCCCAAGGAGCACGCGACCGGTGTCGCGCACGGTGCGCGGCTGCTGCCGATGAGTCAGATGCGCACCAGGGCCGCCGAGATTCCGGCCGATCCGACGCTGCCGGTGCTGCTGATCTGCAACACGCAGAACCGCTCGAGCTCGGTGCTCGACGCGCTGCGCGAGCGCGGCTACCGGCACGTGCGCTACGTCCACGGCGGGATGTCGGGCTGGTTGCGCCGCGGCTGGCCGGTGGTGCCGCCGGCACTGTGAGCGCGGCCCCGCGCAGCTCGCCCCCGGGAACCCCGATGAAGCTCAGGAAGATCGTCGCCGGATTGCTGGTCGCCGTCGTGGTGGCCGGCGTTGCCGGCTGGCTCGGCCTGGACAAGGAAACGCGCGGGCTGCTGGCGGCGCTGCCGACCAACCGCGACATCCTGTTCTGGAGCCAGTCGCAGCGCGACGCGGCGTTTCGCGCGCTCGACCGGCTGCCGGTGCTCGCGAAGTCACGCGTGGTGCACGCCGGCGGCGCGCCGATGCCGCTGCCGCCGGGGCCGCCGCTGAAGCTGGCACTCGACGTGGACGCCTACATGGCCGGCCAGCGCAGTGCGGCGCTGCTGATCGTGCACGACGGCAGGGTGCGGCTGGAACGCTACGGGCTCGACTTCGATGCGAACGGGCGCTGGACGAGCTTTTCGGTCGCCAAGTCCGTCACCTCCACGCTCGTGGGTGCGGCGATCCGCGACGGCTTCATCCGCAGCATGGACGACAAGGTCAGCGACTACATCCCGCAGATGAAGGGCTCGGCCTATGACGACGTCAGCGTCCGCCAGCTGCTGACGATGACTTCGGGCATACGGTGGAACGAGGACTACGCCGACCCGGATTCGGACGTGGCGCGGTTCAACAACCACAAGCCCGAAGAAGGCGTCGATGCCATCGTGAGCTACCTGCGCCGCCTGCCGCGCGAAGCGCCGGCCGGCACGCGCTGGCACTACAGCACCGGGGAGACCAACCTCGTCGGCATCCTGGTCAGCGAGGCGACGAAGAAGCCCCTGGCGCAGTACCTGTCGGAAAAGATCTGGGTGCCCGCCGGCATGAAGCAACAGGCCACCTGGATTCTCAACCGCAGCGGAAGGGAGATCAGCGGCTGCTGCATCCAGGCCGCCAGCCGTGACTTCGCACGCTTCGGGCTCTTCATCCTGGACGGGGCCCGTGTCGGCGGCCAGAGCATCGTGCCCGAGGGCTGGCTCGCCGAAGCGACGACGAGGCAAGCCGACATCGGCCTGCCGGGACGCGGCTACGGCTACCAGTGGTGGACCTACGACGATGGCAGCTTCACCGGGCGCGGCATCTTCGGCCAGGGGCTTTTCATCGACCCGAAGCGCAGGATCGTGATCGTCTCCAACGCCAACTGGGGCGGTGGCGCGAGGGACGCCGTCGCCAGCGAGGCGCGCGAAGCGTTCTATCGCGCGGTACAGCGTGCGATCGACGACGAGGCTGGCGCCGTGCCGGAGAACGGGTCGTCGCGCTGAGGCGAGCGAGCGCCGCTACGCCTGGCCGAGCCGCTGCGTGAGTTCGCGCACGGTGAGGTGGATCAGGTCCTTGTCGATGTCTTCGGTCACCACTTCGGCCACGTCGGCGCTCAGCGCCTTGCGCAGCAGTCCGAGGAAGCGCGGCGCGGCGGCGATTTTCAGCGCATCGAAGCGGCGCGCCTGGCGGGCCTCGGCGAGCCACTGCGCCACGCGGCGCGCGAACAGCGTTGCTTCCTGGTGCAGCTCGTCCGTACCCGCCGAGGCGGTCGGATACGAACCCGACAGCGTGCCGCCTCCGGCGCGCCGGCCATAGGCATCGCGACGCATGTCGGCTGCATCGGCGCGCGCTTCGGTGTCGGTCAGGGTCTCGAGCTCGACCAGGTCGGCACCGCCTTGCGGCAGCGAAAAGATGCGGGCCTTTCCTTCGTCGGCGACGACGACCCAGGTGGTCTTCTTCATCGGTGATTCCTCCATGCTGGTGACTACTTCAGCGTAGCCTGCGACCCGACACCGCAGGCGCCTCGCCCGGCAGCGGTGCGCCGGCAAAACCCGACTCGCGCACGTCGACAGCCACCGACCGGGCATCGCCCCGGTCGCTGCGGTAGCCGAAGGACAGCCGCGAGCCGTCCAGCCGGCCTCGAACGTCTGCCGTGCGGCCGTCGGTGGCGCGCAGGCGCCCCTCGACCTTCTGGAAGTCCTGCCGCAGTTCGAGCGTTGCCGTGCTCCAGTCGGGCAATCCCTTCACTTCCCACTCACCGTCGACGCGCGCCGGTACGATCCACAGGTAGATCGGATTCTGGTCGGGGAGCCTGATCACGCGGTCCGGCTCCCAGTCGCCCATGTCGAACAGGTTGGAGACGACGCGCGTTCCGGGTCGCATCTTCGCCATGATCGGGCGCAGCCGCTGGTTCAGTTCGGTACCGAGGAACAGCGTCAGCACGGTCGCAGACGAGAAGTCCTCGATGAAGATGTCGCCGTGGATCATCCGCACACGTTCCGACACGCCGGCACGCTCGACATTGCGTCGCGCCAGCGCGACCAGGTCGGCGTTGTACTCGATGCCCACGGCCCTGGCGCCGAAACGGCGCGCGGCCCAGATCGGGATCTTTCCGTCGCCGGAGCCGAGGTCGTAGACGACGTCGTCGGCGGTGACCTTCGCTGCTTCGAGCATCGGCAGCACCAGCGGGTCGAGCGTCGGCACCCACATCACGTCCTTGCCGTGCTGGCCGACCCAGGGACGATAGGTGTCGTCGCCCGACCCGGGGATCGTGCACCCGGCGAGGGCGAGCAGCAGCGCGAGGATCAGGGCCGGGTGGCGTCTCATCGTACTCGTGGTTCCTGCACGGCAGGGCGCCGCTTACCGCTTGTCGAACCCGGGGACGAAGCGGTTCACGTCCACTTCCAGGAACTTCGAGCGCTCGAACTGTTCCTTCAGTGCGTAGGGTACCGTGCAATCGAAGATCGTCTTGCACGAAGTGCCGACCTCGCGGATGCCGGGGCTGAAGTCCGGCGTCTGCGACGGGTCGAGCGGGTGGCAGCGCACGCCGGGCAGGAACACCGTGCTGACGTCGCCCTGGTAGCGCGTCTGCATGGCCCACAGGATGTCGTCGGTATCGAAGATGTCCACGTCCTCGTCGACGACGATGACGTGTTTGAGCTCGGCGAAGGCCGCGAATGCCAGCAGGGCCGCCTGGCGCTGCAGCCCTTCATCGGACGGCGCTGACTTGCGGAACTGCATCACTGCCAGCAGCTTGCCGCCGCCTGACGAGTGGGCGAACACGTTGAGCAGCTTTCCGGGCATGGCGCGCTCGACCAGCTCCAGGATGCTGGCCTCGGTCGGGATGCCCGCCATGTTGACGTGCTCCTCGCCCGGTCCGAGCGTGGTTTGCAGGATCGGGTTGCGGCGGTGCGTGACGGCCTTGACCTTGATGACCGGCAGCGCGTCCTTTGCTTCGCCGGTATAGCCGGGGAACTCGGGCATGGCTTTGCCGGTGCCGGTGTTCCGGTCCTCGCGTATGCGAACGCCGGGCATCAGTTCGCCCTCGATGACGACTTCGGCGTGGGCGATCGCGCGCGCATCGATCGTCAGGCATGGCGCCAGTTCGACCGGGCGGCCACGCAGTGCGCCGGCGATGCTCAACTCGTCGAAGCCCAGCGGCGTGGTCGGCGGTTCGAAGCAGGCACTGATCTCGATGGCGGGATCGACGCCGATGCTGATCGAGATCGGCAGCGGCCTTCCGGCGGCTTCGGCCTTCCGCCGGAAGGCCTCGATGTGGCGGCCGGGCGTCAGCCACATCGACAGCTCGTCGCGGCCCTGCACGCACAGGCGATGGATGGTGACGTCCGAGGCGCCCGTTTCCGGATCCGAGGCGTAGCACATGCCCATCGTGATGTAGGGGCCGGCGTCCTCGGGCGTGTTGGTGGGTGCGGGCAGCAGCGTGCGCAGGTCGAAACCCGGATCGTCGGCACGATGCACCACTTCCCGGCACGGCGCACGATCGGCAT
>CAZBTE010000061.1:0-9982 GCA_964494665.1 uncultured Limnobacter sp. | reverse complement strand
TCTTCACCTACGCGTTCGTGAACATCGGCATGGTGTCGGGCATCCTGCCGGTGGTCGGCGTGCCGCTGCCACTGATGTCGTACGGCGGTACCGCGATGGTGACGCTGGGGCTGGGCGCCGGCCTGCTGATGAGCATCGCGCGGCAGCGCAAGCTGATGCCGACGTAGCAGTCACGTCCGGGCAGTCATTCCCCCGCCACGCGCAGCATGATCTTGCCGATGTGGCGGGACGACTCCATCAGTTCGTGCGCGCGCGCCGCGTCGGCGAGCTCGAAGGTCTCGTGGATCACCGGCTGCACCTCGGCGCTGGACAGCAGGGGCCAGACCTGCTCGCGTAGCTGCGCGGCGATCGCGGCCTTGTCGGCGGCGCTGCGCGGTCGCAGCGTCGAACCGCTCCAGCTCAGGCGCTTGACCATCAGCGGCGTGAAGTCCACCTCCGCCTTCGGCCCGTTCAGGAAGGCGATCTGCACCAGCCGGCCCTCGAGCGCCAGCGCCTTGAAATTGCGCGCGATGTAGTCGCCCCCCACCATGTCGAGGATCAGGTCGACGCCGCGGCGCGCGGTCAACGTGGCCACGCGCTCGACGAAGTCCTCGCGGCGGTAATCGATCGCGGCGGCCGCACCGAGCCGCTCGCACACCGCGGCCTTCTCGGGGCTGCCGACCGTCGTGTAGACGGTCGCGCCGCGCGCACGGGCGAGCTGGATCGCAGTCAGGCCGATGCCCGACGAGCCGCCATGCACCAGGAAGGTTTCGCCGGCCACCAGCCGGCCGCGCTCGAACACGTTGGTCCAGACGGTGAAGAAGTTCTCCGGCAGCGCCGCCGCCTGCAGCAGCGAGAGCCCGTGCGGCACGGGTAGCACCTGCCCCGCCGCCGCCGCCACGTACTGCGCATAGCCGCCGCCGTTGGTCAGCGCGCACACCGCGTCGCCCACGCGCCACCCGGTGACGCCATCGCCCAGCGCGACGATGTGCCCGGCGACCTCGAGCCCGAGCACCGGCGAGGCACCCGGAGGCGGCGGATAGCGGCCCTGTCGCTGTGCGACGTCGGGGCGGTTCACGCCTGCCCAGGCGACGCGGATCAGTACCTCGCCGGAGGCCGGCACGGGCACTGTCATGCGGGCCGCCTGCAGCACCGACGGTGCGCCGCCGGCGCCGTGATCGACGAAATCCATCGTCGCAGGAATCTGGTTCATGCTCGGACCTGATGCGTTGCTGTGATGCCCGATGCGGGCGCTTGCGCGCGCCGGCCGCCTCGCGCATAGTCGTGCGACAGCCACCCGCGCGGGGAAGAAGAGTTGTCCACCATACACAATTCCGTCGGAGGCGACTACGCGTTCCTCGAGGGAGGACTGCCGTTCTCGGCCGGCGTGATCGCCGTGCCGGGCTTCGAGATCGTGCGCGCGCGTTTCGCGCGTGTGCTGCCGATCGCCGAAGGCTTCGAGGCCATCGCGGCGCACCTGCGCGAACGCCACCGGCCGCTCACCGCGCTGTGCGCCGCCGAACTGCGGTCGCCTGCGCCGTTCACGGTCGGTGGCTTCGACAGCTTCAACGCCGGCTACGTCGCGGAACTCGAGCGCTGGGGCCTGTTGCGCGGCAAGCTGAACGCGGTTGCGCGCAGCAACGTGTGCCCGGTGTACGACCCGCCGGCCGAGCCGGGCTTCCACGCCTTCTGCTACACGGTGCCCAGCGGCGCGTCGCAGGCGGGGTTCCTCACCACGTCCGACCACGCGGTCGACGCGCCCGGCCCGCGCTGCTTCGTGATCGCCGGCTTTGCCGAATGGGCCATGGGCACGCCGTTCCCGCAGGGCGTGGTCGCGTACGCCGACACCTCGCCAGCCGGGCTCGCGCGCAAGGCCGCCTTCGTACTCGACGGTCTGGCGCGCAACACCAGCGCGCTCGGCGGCGACTGGAACGCCACCACCGCCGTGCAGGTCTACACCGCGCACGAGATCGGCTCGATGGTGCCTTCGCTGTTCGCGCCGCGTGGGCTCGCCCGGCTGGGCCTGCACTGGCATCCGTGCCGGCCTCCGGTCGAAGGGCTGGATTTCGAGATCGACGTGCGCTGCGTGCGCCGCGAGATCGTCATCGACTGAATCGCCCCTGCGCCCGAAACACATCCTGAACGCTCTCTCGTCACCAACGCTCCCGGAGAAACCATGGCCGAAATCAGCGGTGGGGAACTGATCGCCCGCATGCTCCAGAAGGAAGGCGTCGAGAAGGTATTCGGCATCATCGACGGCACCTACTTCGGTTTCTATTCCGCACTGCACCGGCTCGGCATCGAGATCGTCACGCCGCGCCACGAAACCAGCGCCGCGCACATGGCCGGCGCCTACGCGCGGCTCACCGGGCGGCTCGGCGTATGCATGGCCAGCAACGGCCCCGGCGTGGCCAACGTGCTGCCGGGGCTGGTGGTCGAGCAGGCCGAAGGCAATCGCGTGCTGGCGATCACCAGCGCGCGGCGCGTCGGCATCGCCGGACCCGACCGGCCCGGCGCCTACCAGAGCTTCGACCAGTCCGGCGTGATCGGCCGGCTGGCCAAGTCCAGCGTTGCGGTACCCGGGTTCGAGCGCATCGCCGAGATCATGCGCAAGGCGCTGCGGCGCAGCTGGGAGGGCCGGCCCGGCGTGGTGCACGTCGACGTGCCGGAAAGCATCATGAACGGCAAGTTCAAGGACCCCGGCACGCCACTGCATGAGCCGCACCGCTACCGCCGCATCGATCCGGTGCAGCCGTCGTCGGCGCAGGTCGCACAGGCGGCCGACGTGCTGACCGGCGCGCAGGCGCCGGCCATTCACGCCGGCAGCGGCGTGATCCACGCGGGCGCGGCCGCGGCGCTGCAGCGCGTGGCCGAGTTGCTGCAGGCGCCGGTGACGACCAGCTGGGCGGCGCGCGGCGTCATGCCCGAAACCTCGCCGCTCGCGATCCCGATGGTCCACATCAAGCTCAACCACACGGTGCGCAACGAGGCCGACGCGATGCTGATCGTCGGCTCGCGCGTCGGCGAGACCGACTGGTGGGGCAAGCCGCCGTACTGGCGCGACGCTGGCGCACAGAAGACGATCCAGGTCGACGTGGACGGCGACGCGCTCGGAATGAACCGTCCGGTGGACCTGGCGATCGTGGCCGACGCGCGCGCGTTCCTCGAGCAACTCGGCGACGAGATCGAGCGACGGCGCGAGGCGATCCGGCCGCAAGGTCGCGACGCGCGCCTGGCGCGCTACGCGAAGACGATGCGTGAAGACCGCGAAGGCTGGGACAAGGCGCTCGCCGACCTCGCGGTGCCGATGAACCCGGCGCACGTCGCGCACGTGTGCCGCAAGGTGTTTGCCGACGACACGGTGCTGGTGGCCGACGGCGGCAACGCGACCATCTGGACCATGTTCCACTGGCAGGTGCGCCAGCCCGACACGCTGCTCTCGACGTTCAAGTTCGGCATGCTCGGCGCCGGTGTCGCGCAGGCGCTGGGCGCGGCCTGTGCCCATCCGGGACGACCCGTGTGCTGCATCATCGGCGACGGCGCGATGGGCTTTCATCCGCAGGAGATCGAGACCGCGATACGCAACCACCTGCAGGTGGTCTACCTGGTGATCTGCGACAAGCAGTGGGGCATGGTGAAGATGAACCAGCAGTTCATGCTCAAGCCGCTGAAGACGATGATCATGAAGTCGCTCGGTCCCGACGAGACCATCAAGGCCGATCTCGGCGAAATCGAGTTCGACGTGCTCGCGCGCTCGATGGGCGCGCACGGCGAGCGCGTGTCCGACCCGCGCGAGCTCGAGCCCGCGCTGACGCGGGCGATCGCCGCCGGCAGGTGCGCGGTGGTTCACGTCGATGTCGACCCGGTCAAGCACATGTGGGCGCCTGGCCTGATCCACTTCAAGAAGATGCACGAAGAGCCCAAGGGCCGCTGACCCGGAGCGCGCCATGAGCGAAATCGACCTGGTCCGGCTGAACTTCACGCCGGCGTCGCTGACCGCGCTGAACGTGATCCTCGCGCTGGTGCTGTTCGGCGTCGCGCTGGACATGAAGCTGTCCGACTTCAAGGGCATCGTCAACGCGCCACGGGCAACGCTGGTCGGTCTGGCCGGACAGTTCCTGTTGTTGCCGGCGGTGGCATTCGGGCTGGGCATGCTGCTCAAGCCGGCGCCCAGCATCGCGCTGGGCATGATCCTGGTGGCCGCCTGTCCCGGCGGCAACATGTCGAATTTCCTCACGCACTTCGCGCGCGGCAACACCGCGCTGTCGATCACCATCAGCGCGTTCTCCACCATCGGCTCGCTGTTCTTCACGCCGTTCAACATCGCGTTCTGGGGCAGCCTGAACCCGGAGACGAACAAGCTGCTGCACGCGGTCGCGCTCAGCCCGCTCGAAGTGCTGCTGGCGGTGGTGTTCCTCCTGGGCATTCCGGCGGCGCTCGGCATGAGCGTCGCGCACTGGTTCCCCAGGTTCGCGAAACGCGCGCACAAGACGTTCAAGGTCGTGTCGCTGCTCGTGTTCGGCGCCTTCGTGGTCGGCGCGCTCGCAGCCAACTGGCAGCACTTCCTCGACCACGTCGGGCGCGTGGTGCTGGTGGTGTTCCTGATGAACGGGCTCGGCCTGCTGGTCGGCTACTGGAGCGGCCGCGTGGTCGGCCTGCCCGAGCGCGACAGCCGCGCCACCTCGCTCGAGGTCGGCATCCAGAACTCGGGTTTCGGTCTGGTACTGGTGTTCAACTTCTTCGAAGGCATCGGCGGCATGGCCATCGTCGCGGCATGGTGGGGCATCTGGCACATCGTGTCGGGACTTGCGCTCGCCGGCTGGTGGCGCAGGCGCACGCCGCCGCAGCCGGCTGAGGTGCCGGCGTGAGCGATGCGCCCATCTTCGTCACCGGCGCCGGCGGCTACCTGGGCAGCCAGCTGGTGAAGGCGCTGGCCGGGCACGCGGTGGTCGCCGCCGACGTGCGCGAATGCCCGCCCGAGCGCCGCGTGCCGGGCGTGCGCTACGTCACGGTCGACGTGCGCGACCCGGATCTGGCGCAGCACCTGCAAGGCATCGACATCGTGGTGCACCTGGCGTCGATCGTCACGCCCGGGCCCGACAGCACGCGCGAGTTCGAGTATTCGGTCGACGTGCTTGGTACGCGCAACGTGCTCGAGGCCTGCGTGGCCGCGGGCGTGCGCAGGATCATCGTCAGCTCGAGCGGCGCGGCCTACGGCTACCACGCCGACAACCCGGCCTGGATCACCGAGGACCAGCCGGTGCGCGGCAACGAGGAGTTCGCCTACGCCTGCCACAAGCGGCTGGTCGAGGAGATGCTCGCGCAGTACCGCCGCGATCATCCGCAACTGCAGCAGGTGGTGTTTCGCATCGGCACGATTCTCGGTGAAACCACGCGCAACCAGATCACCGACCTGTTCGAGAAGCCGCGCCTGATCGCGATCCGCGGTTCGGACAGCCCATTCGTGTTCGTCTGGGACCAGGACGTGGTCGGCGCGATCCTGCACGCGATCCGCAGCGACCGCACCGGTGTCTACAACCTCGCCGGCGACGGCGCACTCACCGTGCAGGGAATCGCCGGGCGGCTCGGCAAGCGCTGCGTCGTGCTGCCGCCGTGGCTGCTGCAAGGCGCGCTCGGGGTGTTGAAGCGCCTGCGGCTCACGCAGTACGGACCCGAGCAGGTGCGCTTCCTGCGCTACCGGCCGGTGCTCGACAACACGCGCCTGAAGCGCGACTTCGGCTATCGGCCGCGACTGACTTCGGCGCAGGCTTTCGACCTGTGGCTGCGCGGCCGCGCGCTGCGCAGCGGCGGCCGGTAGGACGCAGGCCAGGAACGCCCCGGTCGCAAACGTGCGCAGCTTCGACAACGCGACCGTGGTCGTCACCGGTGCGGCTGCCGGGCTGGGCCGCGCGCTGTGCGAACGCTTCGGGCGCGCGGGAGCGCGCATCGTCGCGCTCGACCGCGACGAGGATGCGCTCGCGCGCACGGCCGACGCGCTGCGCGCCGCCGGCATCGAGGCGGCCCCGATCGCCTGCGACGTGACCGACGAACGCGCGGTGAAGCGGGCGATGCTGGCGGGCGCGGACGCGTTCGGCGGCATCGACCTGCTGGTGTGCAATGCCGGCATCTCGCACCACAGCGAGTTCGCGCGCACCGCGCCCGACGTGGTTCGGCGCGTGATGGCGGTGAACTTCTTCGGCGCGCTCCACTGCACGCACGCGGCGCTGCCGCAGCTGCTGGCGCGCCGCGGCATGATCATCGCAATCTCCAGCGTGGCCGGCTTCGCGCCGCTGTCCGGGCGCACCGGCTATGCGGCCAGCAAGCACGCGCTGCACGGCTTCTTCGACAGCCTGCGCAGCGAGCTCGATGGCAGCGGCGTCGGCGTCATGCTGGTCTGCCCGTCGTTCATCGCAACCGACATCGATCGCCACGCGCTCGACGGCGAAGGCCGGCCATATCGTGGCACGAAGGCCATCACCGGCAGGCTCGCAACGCCCGAAGCCATCGCCGCGCAGATCCACGCTGCCGCCTGTCGCGAGAGACGGTTGCTGCTGCCCGGGGCGACCGCGCGACTTGCATGGTGGGTGTCGCGCCTGGCGCCCGTCACCTACGCGCGCATCATGGTCCGCAGGATGCGTGCATCATGAGCGTTATCGAACCCGACATGCGCCCCGCCGTTTCCATCGCCGCCGAACTGATCGGGCTGCTCGAAGGCATCGCCGCGAGCACGCCGCTGCCGCGCGTGCGCGCGCTGCACCTGCCGCGCCCCGAATGCCTGGACAGCCGGTGCGGCGAATTCTGCGCGCTCGAGCTCGACGACGGCACGCTCGGGCTGGCCTTCGTGCTGCTCGAGGACACCTGGGCGCGCTTCGCCGCCGGGGCGGGCCTGGCCGGCCTGGCGGGCGCCGACGCGCTCGACGTGGCGCGCCGCTATGGCGCGGAAGACGTTGCCAGTCGCACATTGGGGATGGCCGCGATCAACGCGCTCACGCGCTGCCTGTTCGACCGTGCCGGCTACGTGCCGCCGCCCAGCACCGACTCGATCGGCGAGCTCGATCCGCATGCCGGTGACCACGTCGGCATGGTGGGGCTGTTCGGCCCGCTGCTGGGTCGCTGCACCACGGCGGGCACGCGCGTCACCGTGATCGAGTTGCGTCCCGAGCTGGCCGGCGAGCACGACGGCTATCGGGTCACGCTCGACGCAGCCGAGCTGGCCGGCTGCAACAAGGTGCTGTGCACGAGCTCGGTGCTGCTCAACGGCACCGCCGATCGCATCCTCGCGCACTGCACGAGCGCCACGCACCTGGCAATGGTCGGTCCCGGTGCCGGCTGCCTGCCCGATCCGCTGTTCGCGCGCGGCGTGACGCTGTTCGGCGGCACCTGGGTCACCGAGGCCGCAGCGGTCGTCGACGCGTTGCGCGCCGGCGAGTCGTGGAGCGGACACGCACGCAAGGTGGCGATCCGGCGCACCGAGTTTCCGGGCGCGGCACGGCTCCTGTCGCGCGCCACGGCGCCTTGACCGCAGCCCGCAGGACGGCTAGCCTTTGTGCCGTGGCATCGAACGAGCGCAGCGATGCGCCGATGCCGACGGCTCCGACAACGGACCGATTGCAGAAGCGGTGTGCATCATCGATGCGCGCCGCGCCCACGGATCGGCGCCGTTCGAGGAAAGGCAGCCGCCACTCGCGGCTCATGGGGCGCGGCAATGACACCCGCGCCCCTTTCTTTTGCATCTTCCCTTCTTCCCTCTTTCCCCCTTCCCCTCCCCGATGCCCCCGCTGATCGACGCCGCCCGCGAACTCGCGCGCGCCGTGTCCACCCTGCGCTTCGGCCCGCCGGTCGCGCACGTCTACAACCCGCTGGACTACGCCTGGCGTCCGCACGAAGCGTGGCTGCGACGTTACGGCACGGGGCGCAAGCGCGTCGTGTTCGTCGGCATGAACCCGGGGCCGTTCGGCATGATGCAGACGGGCGTGCCGTTCGGTGAGGTGGCCGCGGTGCGCGACTGGATGGGCGTGCAGGAACCGGTGCGGCGGCCGGCGCACGAGCATCCGAAGCGCCCGATCGAGGGCTTCGCGTGCCGGCGATCGGAAGTGAGCGGCCGGCGCCTGTGGGCCTGGGCGGCCGAGCGCTTCGGCAGCGCGGACGCGTTCTTCGCGCAATGCTTCGTGCTCAACTACTGTCCGCTGGTGTTTCTCGAAGCGAGCGGGCGCAACTTCACGCCCGGGAACCTGCCGGCCGCCGAACTGCGTCCGCTGCACGACGCCTGCGACGCGCACCTGCGCGCTGCGCTTGCGGCGCTGCAGCCCGAATGGGCGATCGGCATCGGCGGCTATGCGATGAAGCGGATCCAGGCTGCGCTCGGCAGCAATGCGCCGCTGCGCATCGACCAGATCCTGCACCCGAGCCCGGCCAGCCCGGCCGCCAACCGCGGCTGGGCGCAGCAGGTGGATGCGCAACTCGCGCGGCTCGGCGTGTTTGCCGCCAGTACGGCGAACTGACGTTCACGTAGCCCCGGCAACCGCCGCGAATTGACGTTCACGTCAACGTTGCCCGATGATCGGTCCATGCCGACCTATTCGATCAGCGAACTGGCGCGCGAGTTCGACGTCACGCCGCGCACGATCCGCTTCTACGAGGACCAGGGGCTGCTCGCGCCCCAGCGCGCCGGCGCCGGCGGGCGACAGCGCGTGTACTCGCAGCGCGACCGCACGCGGCTGAAGCTCACGCTGCGCGGCAAGCGGCTCGGGCTGTCGCTGTCGGAAGTACGCGACCTGGTCGACATGTACGAGTCGCCCTCCGACACGGTGGCGCAACTGACCCGCTTCCTGGAGGTGCCCGCGCAGCACCGCGAGACGCTCGAGCAGCAGCTGGTCGACCTGCAGGAGACGCTGGCCGAGATCGCCGCTCACGAGGAGCGAGCCCGCACGCTGCTCGCGCAGCGCCGCAGCGCCTGATCGGATCGAGGCCGCCAATGTCGGCGCAACCGGGCCGACGATCGTTGACCGGCGTCAAGCCTGACCTCGCGTCGGAGGCCGCAGGTGCGCCGACCAGTCGAATGACGTTGACGTTAACGTAAACTAGCGGTTCGTTCGCCCACCGCGCACGCAACCGTGTCCCGTCATCCGCCGGAGCCCTCCATGGCCCATCCCGCTGCTGCCCTGCAGACCGATCCCGGCTTCGAGCAACGCGCTCGCGACAGCTTCGCGCGCCAGCCGGCGATGACGCTGATCGGCGCACGCCTGACGCGCGTCGCGCCAGGCGAAGTCGAGATCGAGTTGCCGTACCGCCCCGAGATCACCCAGCAGCACGGCTTCGTGCACGCCGGCGTGATCGGCGCCGCGCTCGATTCGGCCTGCGGCTATGCTGCGCTGACCGTGATGCCGGCCGGCACCGGTATCCTGACGATCGAGTACAAGCTGAACTGCCTCGCGCCGGCCCTCGGCGAGCGCGTCCGCCTGGTCGGCCGGGTACGCAAGCCGGGTCGCACCATCGTGGTCGTCGAGGGCGAGGCGCTGGCGGTTGCCGCCGACGGCAGCGAGAAGCTGGTGGCGACGATGAGCGCCACCGAGATGACGATCCGCGGGCGCGACGGCGTCGTCGATTGAGCCGCGTCATGGACAACAGCGCTTCCAGCAGGAGATCCTCGCGATGGTGAACATCCCCGGCCTGAAGTTCGATCTCGGCGACGACATCGAGATGCTGCGCGACTCGCTGCAGCAATTCACCGCGAACGAGATCGCGCCGCACGCCTATGAGATCGACCGCACCGACCAGTTCCCGATGGAGCTGTGGCGCAAGCTCGGCGACCTCGGCGTGCTCGGCATGACCGTCTCCGAGGAATACGGCGGCGCCGACCTCGGCTACCTCGCGCACATCGTCGCGATGGAGGAGATCTCGCGCGGCTCGGCCTCGGTCGGCCTGTCGTACGGTGCGCACTCGAACCTGTGCGTGAACCAGATCCACCGCAACGGCAGCGACGAGCAGAAGCGCAGGTATCTGC
>CAZBTE010000060.1:0-10141 GCA_964494665.1 uncultured Limnobacter sp. | reverse complement strand
AGGACAGCCGCGTGCGGGTGCTGGCCTTCTCGAAGATCATCACCAGCGTGCGGTCCGCGAGCGGGTGATAGCGCTCGTAGCGCTTGAAGCGATCCTTGATGACGCGGATGCGCTCGAACAGGTAGTTGAATTCGCCGGCGCTGAAGTCGCGCAGCTGCAGGAAGTGCTTGAGGGTCATGGCGTCACGGGCACAGGCGGGGCCGCTCAGGCGGCCGCGGCCGCTCCTTCTTCGAGGAACCTGCGCACGAGCGGGACCAGCGTCTCGACCAGCTGATCGGCGTGTTCGTCGCGGAAGACCAGCGGCGGCAGCAGGCGTATCACGGAGTCGGCGGTGACGTTGATGACCAGACCCGCATCGAGCGCGCGCCGCACCAGCGCACCGCACGGGCGGTCGAGCGCCACGCCGATCATCAGGCCCTGCCCGCGCACTTCGACGAACCCGGGGGCGCCGTCGAGGCCGCGCCGCAGGCCCGACATGATCCGCTCGCCGAGGCGCGCGGCGTTGTCCAGCAGCCCTTCTTCCTCCATCGTGGCGATCGTGACCAGCCCGGCGCGCATCGCGAGCGGATTGCCGCCGAAGGTGGTGCCATGGTTGCCGGGCTGGAATACCTCGGCCGCCGCGCCGTGCGCCACCACCGCGCCTACCGGCACGCCCGAGCCGAGGCCCTTGGCGAGCGGCATGACGTCGGGCCGCACGCCGGCCCACTGGTGCGCGAACCACTTGCCGGTGCGACCGGTGCCGCACTGCACCTCGTCGACCATCATCAGCCAGCCGCGCGCGTCGCACAGGCGGCGCACCGCCTGCAGGTACTCCACGCGAGCCGGCTGGATGCCCCCTTCGCCCTGGATCGCCTCGAGGAACACCGCCACCACGTTCGGCCGTTCGGCAGCGACGCGCTCGAGCGCCGCGGCGTCGTTCAGCGGCACCCGCACGAACCCCTCGACCAGCGGCGCGAAACCCTGGTGGACCTTCTCGTTGCCGGTGGCCGACAGGGTGGCGATCGAGCGACCGTGGAAGGCGCGCTCGTAGACCACGACCTCGGGCCGCTCGATGCCGCGCTGATGGCCGTACTTGCGTGCGATCTTCAGCGCCGCCTCGTTCGCCTCCAGGCCGCTGTTGCAGAAGAACACGTTGGTCATGCCGGAAAGCTCGACCAGCTTCGCGCCCAGCTGCGTCTGCAGCGGCACCTCGAACAGGTTCGAGGTATGGATGATGCGTGCCACCTGCTCGCGCAGCGCCGCGACCAGCTTCGGATGGGCATGGCCGAGCGTGTTCACCGCGATGCCGGCAAGGCAGTCGAGGTAGGTGCGCCCGTCGGTGTCGTACAGCCACGGGCCGTCGCCGTGGCTGAAGGCCAGCGGCTGGCGGCCGTAGGTGTTCATCAGAGGCTGGGTCGCGGCCATCCGGGAGATCCTGGGTCGATGAAAGCCCGCGCCAGCGGGCGCGGGGAAAAAGCGAACGGCGGCTGCGCACCTGCCCCGCACTGGGAACCATCCGCCCGCCGCCGTTGCAACTACTTGAATTGTAGGGGAAAGCTCTCCTCCGTCCAACGCTTTCCGGACTGCCGTAGCGCTACACTTGCGACTTCCCCCGGTGCGGGAGCTGCACGCACGGGGCAGCCGTTGCGCGCCGCGACCGACCGGCAATGCACCAAGACTGTGTATGAAGAAGTGCGCCTAAGTTGCTGCCGCGTTTCGGTTTTTCTGCAACGGAACGCTTGTCGGGAGCGCGCGACTCGTGGTTAGAATTCGACGGCGGCAATCAGAGGGGGACACACAATGACAGAGCCGTCCGATACCAGGCCGGAATTTCGCGTGGCCGTCTTCGGTCTGGCCGCCAAGTTCCAGCGCCTGCTCGAGATCGTGGTGCGCCACGCGCGCCACAATCGCTATCGCTATTCGGTGTCGCGCACGCGCGGGCCGGGCGAGTTCGACATCGCGCTGGTCGACATGACGGCGCTCGGCGGGCCCGAGGTGGCGAGTACGCTCAGGAAGGTGCTCGACGACGGTGCCGTGCTCAGCGTGGGGCGCCGTTCCGATCCGGACCGGCCGCGCGACGACCTGCTGCAGACCAGCTTCGTGGGGCAAGTGCTGTACGCGCTGAACAGCGCCGTCGAATCGCGCCTGAGCAGGCGGCGCGAAGCGGAGGCCGAACGCGCGGTGGCGGCGGGCATGATGATCGTGTCGGAGAACGGCGAGCGCCGCCGGCCGCGTGCGCTGATCGTAGACGACAGCCCGACGGTGCGCCGGCAGCTATCGGTGGCGCTGCACCAGATCGGGCTGGAAAGCGAAGCCGTGGCGAGCGCGCACGAAGCGCTCGAGGTGCTGGCGATGCGGCGCTACGAGCTGGTGCTTGCCGACGTGGTGATGCCCGACATGGACGGCTACAAGCTGACCCGCGCGATCAAGCGCAATCGCGCGCTGCGCGGCATGCCGGTGATCATCCTGACCAGCCGCTCCTCGCCGTTCGACCTGGCACGCGGGGCGCTGGCCGGCTGCAACAGCTACCTGGTCAAGCCGGTGTCGATGCAGTCGCTGCGCACCACCGTGCAGCGCCACCTGAAGAAGCTCGCGCAGCGTCGGCGTCCGGGCACGGACTACAGCTTCGCCTGACCGCGCCGGCTGCGCGGCTCAGGCCTTCACGCGGCTGCGATATTCGTTGGTGCGGGTGTCGATCTCGATCTTGTCGCCGATCTCGACGAAGGCCGGCACGTTCACCTGGTAGCCGGTGGGCTTGATGCGCGCGGGCTTCATGACCTTGCCGGAGGTGTCGCCCTTCACGGCGGGCTCGGTGTACTCGACCTCACGCACCACGGTGTTGGCCATCTCGACGGAGATTGCGCGACCCTCGTAGAACGTGACCTCGCACGGCATGCCGTCGTCGATGTAGTTCAGCATGTCACCCATGCTGTCGGCTTCGATTTCGTACTGGTTGTACTCGCTGTCCATGAACACGTACATCGGATCGGCGAAGTACGAGTAGGTGACTTCCTTCTTGTCGAGCACCAGCACGTCGAACTTCTCGTCGGCCTTGTAGACCAACTCGGTCGCCGAGCTGTTCAGAAGGTTCTTCAGCTTCATCTTCACGACCGAGGCGTTGCGGCCGGACTTGCTGAACTCGGCGCGCTGGACCACCATCGGATCCTTGCCGATCATGATGACGTTGCCGGTGCGCAGTTCCTGTGCGATTTTCATGACGCGAGAATTCCGGTAAACCGGCAATTATAGCCGTTGTTCGCAGAACTCGACCAGCCGCGTGGCCAGATCGGGCTGGGCCGCAAGGCCGTCGCACCAGCCCCGCCAGGCCGGTGCCAGCGCGTCGAGCTGCGTGTCGAAGGCGCGCCAGGCCGGTGCCAGCGCGCCGGCACCGCTCCAGGCGAGCATCATTGCGTCGGCCGCCGGGCCAGCGGACAGGCGCGCGAGGAAGGCACGCAGCTTGACGAGGTGGGTGCCTTCGCTCTGCACGTACGGTTGCCACACGAACGGTCGCGCCGCCCAATGGGCACGGATCCACGAGTCTTCGCCGCGCACGAAGTTCAGGTCGGCGCTCCACAGCAGTCGATCGTAGTCGTCGTGCGACAGGAACGGGACGCGCTGGACGGTGAGCCGTGTGCGCCGCAGCGTGCGCCCCGTGGCGGGCGCGCTGCCGAAGCAGGCGGCGAGGGCGCCGTCGGCCACCGACTCGGGCACCAGCACGTGATGCGCGCGCGCACCGTCGGCCACCGCGGCGAACCAGTCGTGCAGCGGCGCATCGGGGTAGCAGAACAGCGTCACCAGGCGTGCGCCGGGCGGGCACGCAATGCCCAGCGTCTGGAGCCAGCGGCGTTGCGCGGCCGATCCGACGAACGCGTCGCGCCGTTCGATCAGCCCGCGTTCGCGCAGCAGGCCGCCGCTGCACCCGGTGAAGCCGGGGTAGAAGAAGTGCTCGACCGCGCCATCGGCCGTTCGGATCGACCACAACCCGTGTCAGCCGTCTATCCAGGGCTCGGCACTCAGGTATTCGAGGTGGACCCACAGCGGGCGGGGCGCCGCGCCCGCGAGCGCGGCGCGCCATGCGGCAGGCGGTTCGCAGCCGAAGGCGCTGATCAGCACGTCGTGCGCCGGCGCGCGGGCGGCGTCGCCGGCGCCGGGCGCATCGGCTGGCCACGGTTCGACGCGCACGCCGGCCGACGCATCGGCTCCGAAACGTGCCAGTGTCCCGGGCTGGTCGATCGTCAGCGTCACGCGCCAGCCGAACTCCGTCGACAGTTGGCGCGCCAGGCGCCAGCACACGCCGGCGTCGCCGAGGTTGTCGACCACGCGGCACAGTACGCGGGCGGCGAGCGTCAAGCCTTGCCCTTTCCCGAGCCGGGCCCGAACAGTGCGTCGAGCTTCGAGCGCGCATCGGTGTCGCCCTCGGCGCGGGAGCGCCGGACGACGTACTCCTCCTCGATCCGGTCGGTGTAGAACGAGGCCGGGTTCGGCGCGGCGACGAGGCGCCGCCACACTTCCGGCGGCACCGCTTCGAAGATGCGCCGTTCTCCGTCGACGAAGTCGATCTCCAGGCGCTGTTCGCGCGCGTCGTAGGCAGCCGCCTTCAGTCGGCCGCCGCGCAGGGTGCGTCGTTCCATGGTTCCTCCGCCAGCCGGCGTGCGTGGATGCGCCGATGTTGCCCTGTCGGCGCGCGGCCGGCAAACCGTGCGACGGGCGCATGCGGCCCCGCGGCGGGGTCCCTGCGCGTCGTGCCTCAGCGGCCCAGTGCCATCCCCTCGCGGCGCGGGTCGACACCGCGGGGCAGGCGACAGCCGGCGCCATCGGGGGGGCGCGCGACGCCGTGCCGGCCGCTGGTCATGTCGACGAACGTCACCGGATGGCCGCGCCGGGCGAGCGCCTCGCCCAGCGCCGCGCCGGCGCGCGCGCGCTCGAGTTCGGTCGGCCCGTTGCGACTGCCGATGTTGGGCAACGCGATCGCGTCGTGCAGCGCGAGGCCGTCGTCCAGCGTGGCGATCAGCACACGCGCCACGTACGAGACGATCGAAGGACCGCCCGGCGAGCCGATCGCCAGTGCCAGCGCACCGCTGCCGCGTTCGAGTACCAGCGTGGGTGACATCGCGCTGCGTGGGCGCTTGCCCGCCTCGACGCGATTGGCCACCGGCACGCCGTCGTGCGAGGGCACGAACGAGAAGTCGGTCAGCTGGTTGTTCAGCAGGAAGCCGCGCACCATCAACCGGGCGCCAAACGCGCTCTCGATCGAACTGGTCAGCGATACTGCGTCGCCGTACCGGTCGACGATCGACAGGTGCGTGGTCGCAGCCTGCTCCGGCATCATGGACGCGTCGCCGAGCGGGACCGCGCCGGGCGGCACGCCGGCAGGGGCGCGCTGCATCGAGCGTTCGCTGATCAGCGCGGCGCGCTGGGCGAGGTAGCGCGCGTCGAGCAGCGACCCCGCCGGGGCGTCGTCGGACTTGCCGGCATGTTGTCCGGGCAGCGCGACGAAGGCGGGATCGGCGACGTAGCGGTCACGATCGGCGAACGCCAGCCGCGCGGCCTCGGCGAAGCGGTGTGCGCCATCGGCGTCCAGGTGCAGGCCGCCGGCGCCGGGGCCGAATCCCGGGGCCGCTGCTCCGACGAGCCGGGTGCCGGGCGGCGCTGCGCGCCAGTACGCGAGCATCTGCGCGACCGCAATTCCCCCCGCGGAAGGCGGCGGCATGCCGCACACACGATGGCGGCGATGATCGACGCACACCGGTGTTCGCTCGAGCGGGCGATAGAACGCCAGGTCGTGCTCGCCGAGCGTGCCGGGATTGCGCGGATGCGCGCCGACTGCCGCCACGATGTCGCGCGCGATCTCCCCCGCGTGCAGCGCCAGGCTGCCGCGCGAGGCGATGCGCGACAGCGTGTCGGCCAGCGCCGGATTGTGCAAGCGGTATCCGGCCGGCCGGGCGTTCCCCGACGCGTCGTAGAAATGGGCCGCGGCGGCCGGGTCTTCGCGCAGGAACGGATCGGCCTGCAGCAGCGCGTGCAGTCGAGGGCTCACCTCGAAGCCTTCACGAGCGAGCCGGATGGCCGGTTCGAACAGGCGCTCCCAGGGGAGGCGGCCGTGGCGCGCGTGCGCCATCTCGAGCATGCGCATCAGCCCCGGCACGCCGACGGAACGGCCGCCGACCACCGCGTCGAAGAAGCGCAGCGGTTTGCCGTGCGCATCGACGAACAGCGACGCGTCGACCTGTGCGGGCGCGGTCTCGCGCCCGTCGTAGGCGCGTACGCGGCGCGTGCGCGCCTGGTAGTGGAGCATGAAGCCGCCGCCGCCGATGCCCGAGGACTGCGGCTCGACCAGCGTCAGCACCATTTGCGCCGCGATCGCTGCATCGACTGCGCTGCCGCCGGCGGCCAGCAACTCGTCGGCCGCGCGGGTTGCGTGCGGGTTGGCGGTCACGGCCATGAAGCGGCGTGCCGTGGCGGGAGCGCGCGCGGCGAATCCGCTCGATGCCTCGGGCTGCGCAGGCGGGTCGACGGTCGAAACCGGGGCGGCAGGCAGGGCGCCGAACCACAGGACCAGCAGCGCCGCGATTGCGGCGCGCGCTGCGCAAGGCTCGGCCTTGTGGCGCTTCGTCGGCATCGCTTCATGATAACGTCGCCATCGATTCCGATCCGAGCTGACCGATGCCCACGATCATCGAGACCGCCGACGCGATCGCCCGCCGGGCTGTCGCGGTGCAGGCGCTGATCGAATCGGCGCAGCAGCAGGCGGAGCGTGCCAGCGAGCTCAATCCGATTGCGTACGTCGACTGGCAGGCGGCGATCGTCGAAGCCAAGCGCCTGGATGCCGAGGCTGCCGCGGGCCGGCGACGCGGGCCGCTGCACGGAATCCCGGTGTCGGTCAAGGATCTGTTCGCCGTGCGCGGCATGCCGACGCGTGCCGGAACGCGCGCCCCGTTGCCGCCGTTCCAGCGCGAGGAGGCCGAACTCGTGGCGCGGCTGCGCGCCGCCGGTGCGCTGGTATTTGCCAAGACGAACATGCACGAGATCGCGTTCGGCGCCACGGGCGAGAACCGCTGGACCGGCGACGTGAAGAATCCGTTCGACCCGGCGCGCCAGTCGGGCGGATCGTCCAGTGGTGCTGCCGTGGCGGTCGCCACCGGCATCGGGCTGGCCGGCATCGGCAGCGACACCGGCGGTTCGGTGCGCATTCCGGCTTCGTTCTGCGGCGTGACCGGCTTCAAGCCGAGCTTCGGCGCGATCCCGCTGGACGGTGCGCTTGACCTGTCGTGGACCTGCGATCACGCCGGGCCGCTTGCGCGCAGCGTCGATGACTGCGCGCGGCTGTTCGAGGTGATGGCGGGCCGGCGCGTCACGCATGGCGCGGTCGCGCGCAGGCCGCGGCTGGCAGTGCCGGCAGCGTGGCTGCAAGGGCGGCTGCAGCCTTCGGTGCGCGAGCACTTCGAGCGCTTGCTTGCGACGCTGGCCACGCGCGGCGTCGAACTCGGCGATGTCGATCTGCCGATGCTCGCGCAGGCCTGGGAGTGCTACACGCCGATCGTTCGCGCCGAAGCCGCCTGGGTGCACCGTGCCGCGCTGGCTGCGGGCGCAGCCGGGTTCTCGGAGCTGGTGTTGCCGGCGCTGAACGCGGGGCGCACGCTGGGCGCGAGCGAGTACATCGACGCGCTGAAGATGCGCGCGCGTGTGTGCGCGGCCCTCGACGCGGTGATGGCCGGCGTGGACGCGCTGGTCCTGCCCACCAGCGCGGTGCTGCCGCCGCTGCGCGGCCAGGATGCGGTCGAGGTCGAGGGCGGGCGCACCACGGTCCGCGACGCGGTGCTCGGACAGACGCTGCCGTTCTCGCTGTGCGGCCTGCCGACGTTGACGATCCCGGTCGGGCTGATCGCAGGCCTGCCGGTCGGGCTGCAGGCGGTCGGCCGCCGCGACGGCGACGCCGCGCTGCTCGCCCTCGGGCGCTGGCTGGAGGAGGGCATCGGCGTAGCGCCGATGCCCCCCGAAACCTGAGGCCTGCTCGCGCGCGTGTCGAATTCGGGTGCCGTCTCAGCGCGGCGCCATGCGGATCGCGCCGTCTAGCCGGATCGTCTCGCCGTTGAGCATCGCATTCCCGAACACGTGCGCCACCAGCGCAGCGAACTCGTCGGGACGCCCGAGGCGCGAAGGGAACGGCACCTGGCGCCCGAGCGAATCCTGCACATCCTTGGGCAGGCCGGCGAGCAGCGGCGTGAGGAAGATGCCGGGCGCGATCGTCACCACCCGCACGCCGTCGCGCGACAGGTCGCGCGCGATCGGCAGCGTCATGCCGACGATGCCGCCTTTCGAAGCCGAGTAGGCCGCCTGTCCGATCTGGCCATCATAGGCGGCCACCGACGCGGTGTTCACGATCACGCCGCGCTCGCCTTCCGGGTTGGGCTCGTTCTTCGTCATCGCCGCAGCGGCGATCCGGATCATGTTGAACGTGCCGATCAGGTTGATGCCGACGACTTTCTGGAACAGGTCGAGCGGATGCGGGCCGTCCTTGCCCACCGTCTTGGCGGCCGGACCGATGCCGGCGCAGTTCACCAGCCCGACCAGCGTGCCCATCGCCCGCGCCGCCTCGACAGCCGCTTGCGCGTCCGCCTCGCTGGTGACGTCGCAGCGCACGAACTTCGCGTTCGCGCCCAGCTGCGCGGCGAACTTCTGCCCCGCCTCGGCGTTGACGTCCGCGATCAACACCTTGCCGCCGTCATCGATCACGCGCTGTGCGCTTGCGCCCCCCAATCCCGATGCGCCGCCGGTGACCAGCACCACGTTGCCCGAAATGTCCATCGTTTTCCTCCATTGCGCCGCGGCGCAGAAAAAGTTTTCATTCTAGACACCCCGCGTTGCACGGCCAGCTTCGGGGCATGCCGATTGCCCGGGGCGGCATAATGACGATCGTGGTGCGAACTCGGGATCGGCAAGCATCCAGGCCCGCTCGAAATGGACGCAATGCTCGACTACTGGCGCGCTCTGGTGCAGAGCGACGACTCGCTGCCGCTGTTCGAGGCTGCGCTGTCGATCGCGCAGGACCGTTACCCCGACCTGCCGATGATGGAGTTGCTGGCGCAGGTCGACGGCTTCGCGCTCACGCTGCGCCGGCGCCTCGAGCCGATCAGGCGCCCGGCTGCAAGGGTGAAGGCGCTCGGCGAGCACTTCGCCGACCAGCTCGGGTTTCGCGGCAACGCCAACGACTACCACGACCCCGACAACAGCTACCTGAACCGGGTGATCGAGCGCCGGCTCGGCATTCCGATCAGCCTGTCGGTGCTGTACATCGAGATCAGCGAGCAGGCCGGCCTGCCGGCGTGCGGTGTCGGCTTCCCCGGCCACTTCCTGGTGCGCCACGACCTGCCCGAGGGATCGCTGATGGTGGACGTGTTTGCCGGTGCGCGCGTGCTCTCGCAGGATGAGCTCGAATACCGGCTGCTGCCGTATGCGGGGGGCGACCTGCGCGGCGCCAGCCGCCTGCTGCCCGGCCAGCTCGCGGCGGCCAGGCCGCGCGTGATCCTCTCGCGCATGTTGCGCAACCTGCAGGCGATCCACGCCGAACGCGGCGACACGCAGGCGCTGCGCGCCGTCGAACGGCGGCTGTCGACGCTCGCCGGATAGGCCGTGACGACGGCCGAAACGACGACGGCGGGCGCAAACGCCGCAAACGACGAGGGCGCCCGAAGGCGCCCTGGACATACGGGGGCGCCCGCAAGCGCCCCCGGGCATCGGTCGGCCGGTGACTACTGCGCCCGATGCTCGTCGACGCGGCGCGAGTCGCGCTCGGCTGCCGCAGCGATGAGCGCCCCGGGAGCGGCTGCCGCGGGTGCCGCGACCACCACCGCGGCGGGTACCGAAGCGGCCGGCGGGTGCGCCGCACCGGAATGGCCCGATTCGCCGCCGTACAGGTTGCCCATCAGCGGCACGATCAGCAGCGCCACGATGTTGATGATCTTGATCAGCGGGTTCACCGCCGGGCCGGCCGTGTCCTTGTACGGGTCGCCCACCGTGTCGCCGGTCACCGCCGCCTTGTGCGCGTCGGAACCCTTGCCGCCGTGGTTGCCTTCCTCGATGTACTTCTTCGCATTGTCCCAGGCGCCACCGCCGGTGCACATCGAGATCGCGACGAACAGGCCGGTGACGATGGTGCCCATCA
>CAZBTE010000059.1:0-10295 GCA_964494665.1 uncultured Limnobacter sp. | reverse complement strand
CCCCCGCCGGCCTCGGCGCCGAAGACGGTGTCGATCAGCGCGGTGACGTACCTGACGCCCCCGGTGCTGCACTACCCGAACATCTCGCGCCGGATGCAGGAGGAAGGCCGGGTGCACGTGCGGGTGCTGGTGGACGAGCAGGGGCTGCCACGCGAAGCGCTGGTGTTGCGCTCGTCCGGCTATCCGCGCCTGGACGAATCGGCGCTAGCCACCGTGAGGGCGACCCGCTTCAGGCCGTACGCCGAGAACGGCATCGCGCAGCCGTTCTGGGTCGTGATGCCGCTGATTTTCGAACTGGAGAACTGAGATCGTGTACCAACCCGAAACAACGCTGGGATTTGCCCACTTCCTCGCGCAGACCGATGGGATCGGCCGGGCCCTGCTGGTGATTCTGCTGGCCATGTCGGTGATCTCGTGGGCACTGATCGCCGTCAAGGGGCTGTCGCAGATGATCCGTGCGCGCCGCAGCGAACAGTTCCTGCGCCTGTTCT
The DNA here is from genome assembly GCA_964494665.1 of uncultured Limnobacter sp. Lineage (GTDB taxonomy): Bacteria > Pseudomonadota > Gammaproteobacteria > Burkholderiales > Burkholderiaceae_E > Zeimonas. Next base: position 9,804 of record CAZBTE010000059.1, on the reverse strand, counting down.
GGAACGCTCGCTCGCTCGAGGAAGTGAACGCCGAGATCATGGCGCACGGCGTACGCGACCCCTTCTCGCACCTGACCGCGCACGCGATGAACGCGCACGCGCACCATGCCCGCTTCGGCGCGGCCAAGCTCTCCGAGGCGGGCACCGCGCAGGACTTCGTCACGCGCACCATCAAGAAGGTGCTCGACGAGGAGAACACGCGGCTGGAGAACGGCCTGACCACGCTGGCCACGATCGGCGCCACCGCCCCGTTCGTGGGTCTGTTCGGCACGGTTTGGGGCGTCTACCACGCACTGGTGGCGATCGGCCTGTCGGGCGCCGGCACACTGGACAAGGTGGCCGGCCCGGTCGGCGAGGCGCTGATCATGACCGCGATCGGGCTGGCGGTGGCGGTGCCCGCGGTGGTGGCCTACAACGCGATCTCGCGCAGCAACCGCGTCCTCAACGGCAAGCTCGACGCATTCGCGTTCGAGTTGCTCACCTTCCTCTCGATGGGCCAGGCCCTTCACGCCGGCCAGCGCGAATCGCAGGAGCCGGTGCGGCCGCTGCGGCCGGTGGCCCAGCAGGCCTGAAGGAGCAGCCATGGCCTTCGCCTCCTTCGATCGCAAGAGCAGTTCGACGCCGATTTCCGACATCAACATGGTGCCGCTGATCGACGTGATGCTGGTGCTGCTGGTGGTCTTCATCGTCACGGCGCCGCTGCTCACGCATGCGGTGAAGCTCGACCTCCCGAAAGCCGATTCGCACGTCAACCGGCTCGAGCCCGAGAAGATCGACTTCGCCATCGACGCGGTCGGCACACGCTTCTGGAACGGCGAACCGGTCAGCCGCGAGGAGGCCGCCGGGCGCTTCGTCGCGCACGGCAAGCACGAGCCGCAACCGGAGATTCACCTTCGGGCCGACCAGGCCGTGGCCTACCGCTTCGTGGCCGAGACGCTTGCCGATGCTGCGAAAGCAGGCCTGGGCAGGATCGGCTTCGTCAGCGAACCAGAGAGTCGTTGAGTCCGCCCGCGCATCCACAGGCGACGCGCGCGCGCCGCCATGCCCTTCGCTTGCCCCCAAATCCCCGACAACGAGCGAGAACCATGAAACGACCGTTGCGCATCGCCCGCGGCCGCGCGCCGCTACCCCCGCCTTCGTTGCTGGCGGCACTGATCGCCGGACTGGCTACCACCGGTCCTGCTCTCGCCCAGCCCGTCGGCACCGACGCCGCCACGACCGCTTCCGAGGCACAGACCGTGCTGCCGGCCGTGCGCGCCAGGGCCACCGCCGAAGGCGCTTCCGGCAAGGAAACGCTGCGCGCCACCACCACGACCATCGGCAAGGGCCAGCAGGTGCTGCGCGACATCCCGCAGTCGGTCACGGTGGTCACAGAACGGTTGATCGACGACCGCAATCTCGACACGCTGAAGGAAGCACTGAAGAACACCGCGGGCATCAGCTTCCAGGCCGCAGAGGGTGCCGAAGAGGACATCCGCCTGCGCGGGTTCTCGCTGCAGGCTTCGGGGGACATCTTCATCGACGGCATGCGCGACCCGGCGTTCTACGACCGCGACAGCTTCAACTGGGACCGGCTCGAGGTGTTGCGCGGCTCGGCGTCGATGCTGTTCGGACGCGGTTCGACCGGCGGCGCGGTCAACCAGGTGACCAAGCGCCCGGTGCTGATGGAGCAGAGCGAGGTGGCCGTCACGCTCGGCAACGGCCCGTACCGGCGGACGGTGGGCGACTTCAACGTGAGGACCGGCGAGAACGCGGCGCTGCGGCTGAACGCAATGGTCACGCGCGCCGACCTGGACGGCGTCGACGTCGATAAGTACGGCGTGGCGCCGACGCTGCGCTGGGGCATCGGCATGCGCCACGAGTTCTCCGCCAGCCTGTACCACCTGCAGAGCGACGACGGCATCCACTACGGACTGCCGTGGCTCGCGCCCGGCCCGAACCGGGGCGGCAACCGCCTGTGGCCCACCGACCCCGAGAACTACTACGGCATGGCCAGCGACTACGCGAAGACCGGCACCACGCAGGCCGGCTTCAGCCACGTTTGGCGACTGGGCGGCGAGGCCGAACTGCGCACCGCGGTGCGCGTGGCCGACTACGAGCGCGACCAGCGCGCCAGCGCGATCCGCTTCGCGGCCGCCGGCCTGCAGCCCGGCGGACTGGCGGTCACCTCGGACACGTTCAGCGACGCCACCGTGCTCACGCGCGGCTCGCAGAACAAGATCATGAACATGAACGCCCGCTACCTGCAGAGCGACTACAGCGGCAAGCACCAGTGGTGGGGGCTGCAGCACTCGGTGCAGTCGGGGATCGACTACGCCGGCGAGGACTTCGAGAACTTTGCTGCTTCGGTGCCGCCGGGAGTCACACTGACCAAGCCGACCACCACGGTCGGTACGCCGGACGATGGGGCGAAAATCCGCGAATCGCTGCGCACGCTCACACGCAACCGCACCTTCGATGCACAGGCGTTCGGCGTCTACCTGCAGGACCTGGTGCAGCTAGCGCCGGCGTGGAAGCTGCTCGCCGGCCTGCGCTGGGACCGCTTCGAGGGCACCTACCGCAACATCGCGGTGGCCGCGCCGCCGACGAACCTCTGCGCCGTGACGCCGGCCACCGCCATCGGACGCTCCGATTCGCTGTTCAGCCACCGCCTCGGCATGCTGTACCAGCCAAACCCGCGGCACTCCTACCACCTGTCGTACGGCACCTCGTTCAACACCGCGGGCGACGCCTACCAGTACGACGCCGGCAACGTGAAGGTCGACCCCGAGAAGAGTCGCAACATCGAGCTCGGCGCGAAGCTCGACGCCGCCAACGGACGCGTCTCGACGCGCTTCGCGCTGTTTCATTCGACCAAGTACAACGAGCGCAATCGCGACGCCGACACGGTCAACGCCTGCAACTACGTGCTGTCGGGCAAGCGGCACGCGGCGGGGCTGGAAGTGGACGTCGCGGGCCGCATCACGCCGCGCTGGGAGGTGTTCGTCTCGTACGCGTTCATCCCTGTCGCCAAGGTCGACGAGTCGAGCGGCGCGGCCGGTGCAGAGCCCGAAGGCTCGCGCCCGGGGCTCACGCCGCGCCACACCGGCACGCTGTGGACCACCTACCGGGTGTCGCCGCAATGGCGCGTCGGCGGCGGACTGACGGCGCGCAGCAAGGACGTGCCGGTCGGGCTGCCCGCCAACAGCCCGATCGAGGCGCCCAGCTTCGTCACCGCCGACCTGATGGCGGAGTACACCCTGCGCGACTTCACCTTCAAGCTCAACCTGTTCAACGTCGCCGACAAGCACTACGCGGATTTCCTGTACCGCGGCCACTACGTCCCGGGACAGCCGCGCACGTTGCAGGCGACGCTGGCCTACCGCTTCTGAACGGAGGATCCGATGCACCGACGCGATTTCGTCCTCGGTTCGCTGGCCGGCGCACTCGCGACCGCGCCGATCGCCGCGCGGGCAGCAGACGCGGGCAAGGCAGGCGGCGTCCCGGCCGGTTCATGGCGCGACGCCGCGGCCCCCTCGTCGACGTGCCGGCTCGCCGCCACCTGGCGTGGCGCTTCGCCCGACGATCCGCAGCAGATCGGCATCCTCGACATCGACTGGGCGGCGCGGACGGTGAACGTGCACGCCGCGCACCGGATACCCGGCCGCGGCCACGGCCTGCTGGCCGAAGACGACGGCGGCGTGGTGGCGGTCGCCTTTCGGCACGGAACCTGGTTGTGGCGGCTCGACGCGCACGGGCAGCCGATGCGCACCGTCTCGCTGACCGACGAGCCGGGCGGGCGGCACTTCGCCGGCCATCTGGTGACCAGCGCAGACGGCAACGCGCTGCTGACCAGCGAATTCGATCCGCACAGCGGCGACGGCTGGATCGGCGTGCGCGACCGGGATACGCTGCGCAAGGTCGACGAGTGGCGCTGCCACGGCACCGATCCGCACCAGATGCTGCTCGACCGCGACGGCCACCTGGTGATCGCCAACGGCGGCGTGGTGCGCACGCCCGACGGCCGCAAGCGCGACGTCTCAACGATGGATTCGTCGCTGGTGCTGCTCGACGGACGCAGCGGCGCGCTGCGCGGGCAGTGGCGGCTGCCGGACAGGCGGCTGAGCCTGCGGCACATCGCCTGGAACACCTTGCCCGACATGGACCGTCCGCTGCTCGGCGTGGCGCTGCAGGCCGAGCACGACGACCCGGCGCGGCGCGTCGAGTCGCCGGTGTTCGCCACCTGGGACGGCGAACAGCTGCACCTGCCGAGCCGCTCCGCCGACGGCGGCGGCTACGCGGGCGACATCTCGGCGGTCGACGGCGGCTTCGTGGTGAGCTGCCAGCAGGCGCAGCGGGCGCTGTGGTGGCGCTACGACCAGCCCACGCAGCTCACGGTGATCGCGCGCATGCAGCATGCGGGCGCGCTCAGCCCCGCACCACTGGCAGCCGGCGGTGTCGTGATCGCAGGTGCGAAGGGCATCGGACGCTGGCATCCCCGGCAGCCGGCGGCAATGCTGGCGTGGCCGCAGCCGATGGCGCTTGGCAGCCACTGGGTGGAGCTGAAGACCGCCTGATGCGGCTGCTGCGCGATGGCCGCTATCGGCCGGCCGTGCGCGCAAGCAGCGCCGGCAGCCGCGGGATCACGCGACAGGCGTTGGCGGAGGTGCGCGCGCTGACGGCGTCGAGCGGTTCGTCGCGCAGCGCGGCGAACGCGCGCGCGATGCCGGCGAGCTGCGCCGGCTCGTTGCGGCGGCGCGCGATCCATTCGGGCGCAATGTCCGGCGCGTCCGTCTCCAGCACGTGCGCCTCGGGCGGCAGTTCGCGCACCAACCGGCGCAGCCGCAGCGCGCGCGGATAGCTCATTGCGCCACCGAAGCCGAGTGCGATGCCGAGCCCGAGAAACTGGCCGGCCTGCTGAAGGCTGCCGTTGAATGCGTGCGCGATTCCCCCCGGCGGCGGCAAGGCGCGCAGGTGCTTGAGGATCGTGTCCTGCGCGCGGCGAACGTGCATCAGCACCGGCAGGCCGAACTCGCGCGCCAGCTCGAGCTGCGCGCGAAAGAAGCGCTCCTGGCGCACCCGATCGTGACCGGGTTCGAAGAAATCGAGTCCGATCTCTCCGATCGCCAGCAACGCGGGATCGTCGATCGACGACGCCAGCGCGTCACGCAGTCGTGCCAGCCCTTCATCGCCGGCCCGATCGACGTACAACGGGTGGATGCCCAACGCGTAACCGATGCGCGTGTCAGTGGCGGCGAGCGCGCGCACCGCAGCGAAGTTGGCCGGCTCGACCGCCGGCACGACCATCGCAGCAAGCCCGGCGGCGAAGGCCCGTTCGCGCACCGCGTCGCGATCGGCGTCGAACTCGCCGGCATCGAGATGGCAATGTGTGTCGATCAGCGTCATCTGGTAACCGTGGGCGCGGCGGCAGAAGCTGGCGCAGGCGGACGCCGGTGCGCCCACGGTCGCGCGCGTTCGAGTTGCCCCGCCAGTCGCAGCAATGTCGCTTCGTCGCCGAAGCGGCCTGCAAACTGCATGCCGATCGGCAACCCGCCCGCGTTCCAGTGCAGCGGCACCGACATCGCCGGCTGTCCGGTGGCATTGAACAGCGTCGTGTACGGCATCCACGCGAAGGTCTTCGAAGCCAGCACCTGCGCGGTGCCGGCGGCGCGCAGCAGCCAGCCTGCGCCGAGCGCGTTCACCACGCGCATCGCGGCGCGCTCGCCGGCGCCCGGCTGCAACGCGCCGATCGGGACCGGCGGCTGCGCGAGCGTCGGCGTGAGCAGCACGTCGTAGCGCCCGAAGAAGGCACCTACCGCACGCGCGGCCAGCTGCAGCCGGTTCGCCGCCGCCGCGTACCCCGAGGCCGGCGTTGCGCGTCCGAGCAGTCCCAGCGCGTAGGTAGCGGCCTCGAAGTCGCCGGCCGACACCCGCCGGCTCACGAGCCGCGCGGCCTCCTCGATCGCGGCCCGCGTCTCGGCCGCGAGGATGGCGAGAAAGTCCCGCGCGCAAGCTTCGCCGTCCACGGCGGGCACGTCCTCGACGGTTTCATGACCCAGCTCTGCGAGTAGCGCGACGGTACGCGCCAGCCCCTCGCGGCAGTCTTCGTGCACGGGCGCCGACGGCGGGCCGAACAACGGGCGTGCGGTAAACGCGACGCGCAACCGCCCCGGCTCGCGCCCAGCTTCGCCCACGAAGCTCGCCGGCGCGTGCGGCGCCGCGTGCGGCGCGCCGGCATCCTCGCCGGCGGTTGCATCGAGCAGCGCGGCGCTGTCGCGTACCGAGCGCGTCAGCGCATGTTCGTTGGACATGCCGTGCCACAGCTCGCCGAAGTCCGGGCCGGTGGGCGTACGTCCGCGCGACACCTTGAGGCCGAACAGGCCACAGCACGACGCCGGAATCCGGATCGAGCCGCCGCCATCGCCGCCGCTGGCGATCGGAACCATGCCGGACGCCACGGCCGCGGCCGAGCCGCCGCTGGAGCCCCCGGCCGTGCGCGACGGATCCCACGGATTGCGCGTCGGACCGAACGCCTCGGGCTCGGTGTACGGCGTCAGGCCGAACTCGGGCGTGTTGGTCTTGCCCAGCAACACCACGCCGGCCGCTCGCAGGCGCCGTACCAGCTCGCTGTCGTGCAGGGCGGGAACGAGTCGAAGCAGGCGGTTGCCCTGGCTGGTCGGCACGCCGTCCACCGTGGCGAGCAGGTCCTTCAGCAGCATCGGCACGCCGCGCAGCGGCCCGTCGGGCAGCGTCGCGGCGGCGGCCGCGCGCGCCTGTTCGTACATCGGCACGATCACCGCATTCAGCGCCGGATTGCGCGCCTCGATGCGCGCGATGGCCGCCTCGACCAGTTCGGACGGGTGCACCTCGCCGGCGCGTACCAGCGCGGCAAGGCCCACGGCGTCGTATCGTTCGTAGTCGTCCCAGCCCGTCATCGTGCGTCCTGGTGCGTTGCACCGCTGCGGCATCACGCCTCGTGCGGTGCGCCGGCCTCGGCAACGATGAGGCCGTCGTGCAGGCGCAGCACCCGATCGGCACGCGCGGCGAGGCTCATGTCGTGCGTGACCACGACGAACGCGACGCCGGTTTCCTGCGCGAGCGATTCCATCAAGGCCCAGGCCTGGCGCGCGGTGGCGCTGTCGAGGTTGCCGGTGGGTTCGTCGGCGAGCACGCAGCGCGGCGCGGTGACCAGCGCGCGCGCGAGCGCCACGCGCTGGCGCTCGCCGCCCGAGAGCTGGCCCGGCGGGTGCGCAAGCCGCGCACCGAGCCCGACCCGCTGCAGCATCGCGGCGGCCTGTTGCCGCGCGTGGGCGGCAGGCATGCGGCGGATGCGCAGCGGCATCGCAACGTTGTCGAGCGCGCTGAACTCGGGCAACAGGTGGTGGAACTGGTAGACGAACCCGAGCAGTCGATTGCGTCGTTCGCCGATCGCGGCCTGCGACAGTCCGGCGATCGGTTCGCCCTGCCACAGCACTTCGCCGGCCGTGGCTTCGTCGAGCCCGCCGAGCAGGTGCAGCAGCGTGCTCTTGCCCGAGCCGGACGCGCCGATGATCGCCACCCGCTCGCCGGCGCGGATCTCGATGTCCACGCCGTGCAGCACCGGCACTGCCAGGTCGCCGCTTCCGTACACCTTGCGCAGCGCGTGCGCGGCGATCACCACGCCGCCAGCGGATGCAGCGTCGGGCTGCGCGGCCGCAGCCTGCGCGAACCGGGCGTCGCGGTTCATTCGTAGCGCAGCGCTTCGGCCGGCCGCACGCGCGAGGCGCGCCAGCTCGGGTACAGCGTCGAGGCCAGCGCGAGCACGCAGGCGGTGGCACCGATCGTCGCGACGTCGGGCCAGCGCAGGTCGCTCGGCAGGTAGTTGATGAAGTAGATTCCCTTGGGAAGCACCTGGAAGCCGAAGATCGACTCGATCCACGCCATCACCGGACCGATGTTCGACGCGAGCAGCACGCCCAGCACCACGCCGAGCAGCGTGCCGAGCAAGCCCACCGACGCGCCCTGAACCACGAAGATGCGCATGATGCCCGACGGCGCCGCGCCCAGCGTACGCAGGATCGCGATGTCGGACTGCTTGTCGGTGACCGTCATCACCAGCATCGACACCAGGTTGAATGCGGCCACCGCCATGATCAGCGTCAGGATGATGAACATCATGCGCTTCTCGATCTGCACCGCCGCGAACCAGTTTCGATTCTCCGACGACCAGTCGCGGATCATCAGGTCGCCGGTCATGCTGCGCGCGAGCTGCCCCGCGACCTCGGGCGCCGCCAGCATGTCGCGCGTCTTCAGGCGAACGCCGGTCACGCCCTCGACACGGAACAGCCGCGCCGCGTCCTCGATGTTCATCAGCAGCAGGCTCGAGTCGTATTCGTAGTGCCCCGCACTGAACACCGCCACCACCGTGAGCTGGCGCAGCCGCGGCACCAGTCCGGCCGGCGTGGTCGTGCCCTGCGGCGCGATCAGCGTGAGCTTCGAGCCGACGTCGAGCAGCAGCTGGTCGGCCAGCTCGCGGCCGATCGCGACGCCGAACTCGCCGGCACGCAGGTCGGCGAGGCTGCCACGCGCCATCTGGCGCGCGAAGTCGGCCACCCCGGGTTCGAGCGACGGATCGATGCCGCGCACCAGCACGCCGCGCACGCTCTCGTCGCGCGCGAGCATGCCCTGCCCGGCCACGTAGGGTGCACCGTCGAGGACCGCCGGATTGCGCCGGGCCTGCGCGAGCACCGACTGCCAGTCGGTCATCGGCGCCTGGCCAGCGAACACCTCGATGTGCGCGAGCACCGACAGCATGCGGTCGCGCACTTCCTTCTGGAAGCCGTTCATCACCGACAGCACGGTGATCAGCGCGGCCACGCCGAGCGCGATCCCGGCCACCGACAGTGCCGAGATGAACGATATGAAACCGTTGCGCCGGCCCGCGCGCCGGTTGGCCCGCGTGTAGCGCAGGCCGATATAGAGTTCGTAAGGGAGTGGCATCTGGGACGCCGGCAGTTTGCCATAGAATCCGCGGGTGACCACGACGATCCTGTGCGCCGGCGCGCTCGCGCGGCCGCACGCCGCGGTGCCGCTCGACGAGGCCGCAGCCGGCGGACGAGCGCCGGCTCCCCTGACCGATGGAACGCTCGCACGCATCATGCGTCGCGCGCGCGTCATCGCGCGCGCTCACCACGACGCGCTGGTTCCCGAGGAATTGCCTGAAGAAGCCTGGCTGCGCGAACGCTTCGGCCTCGACGGCAGCGTCGCGGCGTGCGCGCTGCCGCAGGCCGACGTTGCCGGCGCTCACCTGCTGGTGCGTCCTGTGCACCTGCACGTGGCGTTCGACCACCTCGTGCTCGCACCGGTCACCCGACTCGGCATCGAAGCTGCCGAAGCCGAGGCGCTGGCGGCCCGCGCCAACGCACTGCTGGCCGACGATGGATTGCGACTGAGCGTTGCCACGGCCGATGCCTGGCGCCTGGAAGCGCTCGATGTGCCGGCCGGCCACGCCGAACTCGCGGCGCTCGCCGCGCTGCGGGTGCGCAGCGCGCGCATGGCCGCCGGCCGCAACGTCGATGCCTACCAGCCGAGCGGCTCGGCCGCGCGGCGCTGGCGCCAGCTGAGCAACCTGGTGCAGATGGCCTGGTTCGACGATCCGGTGAACGTCGCGCGCGAAGCGGCCGGACGCCTCGCGGTGAACGGGCTGTGGCTGGAAGGTCGCGCCGGCGCCGTGGCGCATCGCCCGTTCGCGCGCGTGCACTCCGACGATGCGACGCTGGCCGGCCTGGCCCGGCGCTCGGGCGCCGAGGTCGCGCCCGCCGATGCGCGCGCGCCTGCACCCGAGGC